>CAJARE010000269.1 GCA_903944255.1 uncultured beta proteobacterium | reverse complement strand
TACATTAGTGGAATTGCAAAAAACTATTTTGATCTTCCCTTGAGAGAGGCGCGTGATTTGTTTGAGAAGGCTTATTTTGAGCATCAAATGCAAATCATGGGTGGAAGTATGACTAAGATTTCGGACTACACTGGTCTTGAGCGAACTCATCTATATCGCAAGCTCAAAGCGCTAGGTATCGATACCTCTCGCAACAAGGGCGAGCAATAGCATCTTGGGCCACCATTCTTAGTGCTAGTGTTTGTCACGGGCTTTGACATATTGAAAGCATCAATATTACGAGGGAGGGCAGCGCCCGCTCAAGCGACACATTTTTTTCAGAATGATTTCTATGGAAATTAAGGTTAACTTTCTCGATAAGCTTCGTCTTGAAGCTAAGTTTGATGACTTCACGGTAATTTCTGATCAACCGATCCGATATAAGGGTGATGGTTCTGCGCCTGGCCCCTTTGATTATTTCTTAGCCTCATCTGCACTGTGTGCGGCTTATTTTGTAAAGCTGTACTGTGACACCCGCAATATTCCTACTGAAAATATTCGCCTCTCGCAGAATAATATTGTTGATCCGGAAAATCGCTATCAACAGATTTTTAAGATTCAAGTTGAGCTGCCGGACGACATCTCTGCTAATGATCGTCAGGGTATTTTGCGATCCATTGAACGCTGTACGGTGAAAAAAGTAGTGCAGGCCGGACCAGAATTTATTATTGAAGAAGTAAAGAATCTAGATGCGGATGCACAGGCTTTATTAGCCCTTAAATTAGATTCGGGCGATAGTACTTATATCTTGGGCAAGGATCTGCCGTTAGAGCAAACCATTGCCAATATGTCTGAGGTGTTGGCCAATCTGGGAATCAAGATTGAAATTGCCTCATGGCGCAACATCATTCCCAATGTTTGGTCCTTGCATATTCGTGATGCGCACTCACCCATGTGTTTTACCAATGGCAAGGGCTCAACAAAAGAAAGCGCTTTAGCATCTGCCCTGGGCGAGTATATCGAGCGACTAAGCAACAATCATTTTTATGCCGGAGCATTTTGGGGTGAAGAGATCGCCAGTGCGAATTTTGTGCACCATCCAAATGAGCGTTGGTTTAAACCCGGCAAAGACGATGCATTACCAACAGAAATTTTGGATGAGTATTGTCTAAGGATTTTTAATCCTGATGGTGAATTGCGTGGCTCCCATTTAATCGATACGAATTCTGGCAATGCACAGCGCGGCATCTGTTCCTTGCCGTATGTGCGTCAGTCAGATCGCAAGACCATTTATTTTCCATCTAACCTCGTTGAAAATCTTTATGTCAGCAATGGCATGAGTGCTGGCAATACCTTGGCTGAAGCGCAGGTGCAATGCTTATCGGAAATTTTCGAGCGGGCCGTGAAGCGCAAAATCTTAGAGAGAGAAATTGCCCTGCCGGATGTGCCCCAGAAGGTGCTTGAGAAATTCCCTAATATTCTCGCAGGCATTCGGGGCCTAGAAGATCAAGGCTTTCCAGTGTTGGTTAAGGACGCATCCTTAGGCGGAGTCTATCCAGTGATGTGTGTTACTTTGATGAATCCCCGGACAGGTGGTGTGTTTGCATCATTTGGTGCACACCCAAGTTTAGAGGTGGCGCTGGAGCGGAGCCTGACAGAGCTTCTTCAAGGGCGCAGCCTAGAGGGGCTAAATGATTTGCCCCCGCCTACTTTTGCAAGTGAAGCGCTTACAGAGCCAAACAATTTTGTTGAGCACTTCATTGATTCGAGCGGTATCGTGTCATGGCGTTTTTTTAGTACAAAATCAGATTACGATTTTGTTGAATGGGATTTTTCTAGCGATGGCGAATGCGCTAATGCTAAAGAGGCAGAAACCTTGTTTGGCATTCTGAAATCAATGGGCAAAGAAGCTTATGTTGCTGTATATGACCAGCTAGGCGCGACAGCATGGCGGTTCTTGGTGCCAGGTTATTCGGAGGTTTATCCAGTTGAGGATTTGGTTTGGGATAACACGAATAAAGCGCTACTATTCCGTAAAGATATTTTGAACCTGTCCTCCTTGGACGATGATGGCTTAGAAGCACTATTCGAGCGCTTAGAGAATAACGAGCTTGATGAGTATGGCGATATTGCTACATTGATTGGTATTGAGTTTGATGAGAACACCGCTTGGGGTCAATTAACGGTGCTCGAGTTGAAGTTATTAATCCAGCTTGCATTGCATCGCTTTGATGAGGCGCACGAGTTGGTGAGCGCATTCCTTCAATATAACGACAATACAGTTGAGCGTAAATTATTTTATCAGGCCCTCAACGCAGTGCTGGAGATTTTGCTAGATGAGGGCTTGGAGCTTGAGGACTATCTAACGAATCTTCGTCGGATGTTTGGGGACGAAAGAATGAAAGCAGTCATGGGGTCCGTGGATGGCAGCGTGCGGTTTTATGGCCTCACCCCTACCAGCATGAAGCTAGAGGGCCTTGATAGGCACCATCGCATGATCGATAGCTATAGAAAATTACATACGGCTCGATCCAGGGCTACAGGCTAAACTTTCCTATCACCCCCTTAAGGCACAAATGAATTTTTTAAGATACCACTGGTTTGATATGGCTTTGGTGCTTGCCGCCATACTTGCAGTAGCCCTTTTCTTAACTCAGCCAACAGGGATGACTTTATTGTTGTGGCTTAGTTTGGGCTCGCTCTTTTTGCACCAAGTAGAAGAGTGGCGCTATCCAGGCTACTTTCCTGGCATGGTAAATAAAGTGATGTTTAATAGCGAGCTCCCAGATCGTTTTCCATTAAATGCCAATAGCGGAATGTTGGTTAATGTAGTCTTGGGTTGGGGCGGCTATTTATTAGCAGCCTTACTCTGGAGACATGCGCTTTGGCTCGCTATTGCCACCATTTTAGTTTCTGTAGGCAATATCCTTGCGCACACCATTATTTTTAACATTAAGGGAAAAACTTTTTATAACCCGGGATTAATTACCTGCTGGCTATTTTTTGTTCCCATTGTTTATTTGTTCTTCGATTTAGTGATTTCGCAAAACCTGGCAACGCCATCAGACTGGTTTATCGGAATACCACTTGGCATTGTGCTTAATTACTTTGGCGTTTACAAAATGATTATTTGGTTGGCGGATAAAAATACGCCCTATATTTTTCCAAAGCGTTTCTTGTTGGGCGAAAGCCAGCACTAATTAAACAATGCCGAATTTGAAAGATTTAGTAATCATTGGGGATGGCTTTGCTGCGGCAGTGATGGCTGTGCATCTTTTACGGCGTGGTATTCCGAGATCATCTATCACGGTGATTGGCCCGGGAGAGTTGGGTAAGGGCAGTGCCTATAACTGCGCTAGCCCATTTTTTCGACTCAATGTGCGCGAGGATTTGCCGATTGTATTTTCCGAAGATCCCTTACATTTTGCGAGATGGGCCCAGCAGAATATAAATGATGCACAGGCAAAAACAGAGGCAGGCTACTTCTATCGACGCCAAGATTTTGGGCGCTATGTTTCAGAGCTGATCACCCATGAATCTGAACCATATCAACTAGAGCAAATCAAAGCTAAAGTGCTTAGCTTGAGCGGCACAGAGAACAACTGGCAACTTGAGCTTGATAATCAAAGCACGCTGATTGCAAAACAGGTCATTATTGCCGCTGGTAACCCATCGCCTACTTGGTCATGTAAGGTTATCCACCATCAATCTGCCTCAGCAAATTCCCGCTCTATTGAAAATCCATGGACAGGGTATTTTTTAGAGGACATCGATGCTCAAGAAAATATTATTTTGCTTGGCGGAGGACTAACGGCCTTAGATGCCATTAATGCCCTTGAGGGGCGCAAGCATCAGGGAGCGATTTATGTGATTGGTCCAAGAGCTATATTTCCTCCTGCACAGGCTCTCTGGCAAAAGCAGGGGCAGCCCGTCTGGCCTCAGAAAGTAAGTCCGGCGACCATCGTTCGTTTTATGCGCAATTATCTGCCTTCTGCCCCAACAAATAGCCCAGAGTGGCAGAGTGCTTGGGAAGAGTTAAGGCCAAATCTCAATTCTCTCTGGCAGCAATTTTCACCGCATCAAAAAAAGTCCTTATTTAAGCGCTTGGGTTGGCTCTGGTCTTTGTATCGCTTTAGAGCATCGCCTCAAACTATTGCTGCGTATGAGCGGCTAAAAGAAAAGAATCAGATACAGTTTGTGACTGGGCGAGCCAAAGAAATTCAATGCTCTGCATCGAAAGTCACAGCGTTCTTGGAAAATGGGATTGAAGTTAATGGCGATCGAATCTTAAACTGCACTGGCGTTGCCCCCGATCACTTGCTCCACCAGCTGATTGAGAGTCGCTTAGCTATTGCGGATCCACTTAGCCACTCGATTGCAGTTGATCAAAATTTTAGGGTTCTGCATTTGTTGGGAGGGCAATGGAATAGTTTGTGGATGATTGGACCCGGAACCATGGGAAGCCTGGGCGACGTGATTGCAGCTAGCGCCATTGCTAAACAAGCAGAGCAATTGGCCTTAGAGCTTGTTCAGGGCGTGTAATCATGAAACAGCAAAGCCAAGTGCATTTTTCAGGCCAAAACACAGCTCAATTGTTCATTTGCAGTCTTGGCATACAAAATGGGACGGCACCAAAAAACTGCAATGAATATAGGGCGAGTTCTTATGCAGTAATATTGGCTAAGATAGACTAGAAAAATTTTCCATGTTTTTAAAAAAAATACGCCCAAAAGATGCGCCTATTGCTGCAGCTGCCATTATCGGAGCTTGTAGATTAGACGGATGGACTCACGAACTTCAGCCTCAGCTTTTGCATGTGCTTTTTAAAAACCTTTTAGACTTTGAGTGCGACTTCAAAACTTTTCCTGGGTCCAGCGCAGAGGCAGCAGGAGCTGTATTTCAAGATCACGAAAGCCGAAGTGAAATCATTGATTTGATGTTAATGGTAGAGACCTTATGCGCTGAAATTCCTGAAGACGTAGCCAGTTCAGTTTCTGCATACGCAAAATATCTTGGGGTTGCCAATGAGAGAATTAATATGCTTAGAGATTTGGCAAAACACTCCATTGCAAAAGCACAAGAGGATTTCTATCGAAATAATTATTTTTCAGATAAAGATTTGGCGATTGAAAATTTTCATGCGCTTGTAAAAGATTATGGCTTGCCTGCCTATGTATTAGGGGTCAAAGATGATCCTGAAGAGCTTATGCGCTGGGAGGCCTTATCCAATTTGCCAGACGGAAGCCTTGGAAAAGGGCTTTGGAGCTTTTACAAAAAAAGAGGTTTTGTTTTCCCCGGAACTACTGGCGGGTGCAATTCTGCGGTTGCTCATCATGATTGGATTCATGTATTGACGGACTATGACTCAGATGGTGTTGGCGAGATTGAAGTAGCTGCATTTTCAGCTATGGCTACAAGTTCAGATTCTCCCGTGATGAATTTTTTAGGAGTACTAAGCATTTTTCAAGGAGGCCTCTTAAAGTCTCTTGTCGCTAGCGCAAATCCACATCTTGGTCATGATTTAGAAATTAGCAATGGCATGGAGCGAGTGGTTGATGCATTGCAGAGAGGGCGTGAGTGCAATGTAGATCTGATTGAGGGCATGAATTTTTTCGAATACGCCGACCGTCCCCTAGAAGAGCTAAGAATCGAATGGAATATTGTTCCAAAAGCTCCGGTCTTGGCCTGAATTGCCCGTAGGATCAGATAAAAGGCTATTGAACGCACGATTACTGCTAGTAGATTTAGGAAGTTTGCGGCCTTGGAGGGTGCCAGTCAGCCGCTGGGGCGCTTAGATTAACGAAGATTATTTTGCTGTCTTACTTAAACAGTCAGACATAAAGGCGATATATTTGGCAGCAGCTTTAGATGGAGTGACAGATTTTTTTCTACCATCATCGTTGTTAGTCTCGACGATAAGAAAACCTTTAGCTACCAAGCCTTTGATTTTGGCATGCAAGGTAGCTTGTGAAGCAAATTGCGTGAGCCTTAGTAAGTCGCCCGCTAAAACACGCTCACTCTCTGCGCTTGCCAATACAACGTAATGTAGCAAATTCAATTCTGTGGCATCTAAATCTTTGCAAGGATTTTTACTATGATGCACCGTCAGCGTCTTGAGAAAACGCACATAGGAGTGAGAGTACGAAAAGGACATGCTACATACTAAGAGATAAATTTGACTTGTCAAATGACAAATTCTCAACCAAAAATTATAAATTCTCAATCTAAAATGTTTTTTGTGCCACTAACGATTCAATTACACCAAAATGAATTACTAACTAGTTAAAAAGTCTTTTTACTCTTTCAAAGTTTGCCCAGGCTTTGAGATGGGCATTATTAGGCTCATTTAATCGCTTTTGGAGAGATGGGCTAAATCGACGATCACCATTCTTATCCTCCTCAATTGGATATTGATAGTCAGATGCTCCAATATTTTCGGGAAGGCTCGACAGCAAATCTAAAAATTCTTCAGCCAAGTATTTGTCATCCACCGAAATATCACCATTACTAATGTTGTCCTTAAAGATTTTACTATTAATTAGTAAAGTATTTATAAATACTATAAATTACTGCTCCCCAAGCGGACGTGAAAGACAATCAAAAACCACTCCGTAGAGTGGTCTCTACAACGGCTGAATTACAGGCTTTCTTTATATGTTTCTCGCATGAGCAAGATCGTCGTTAAAGATATAAGAGCGGCAGCGATGATCATAAATGCTGGCGCAACTCCGCTCTGGGTTCGATGAACCAACCAAGTAGCGGTTAAGGGCGTAAGTCCGCCAACTATTCCCAGTATTAAGTTGTAGCCAAGCGCTATTGATGTAGAGCGAACATGTGCTGGAGCGGATTCAACCATAAAAGCAGGAGATGACCCAAGGTATATCCCTATAAGCAGAGAAAAACCAAGCTGACATAGCTGGACGATCATCTGGCTGTGATGATACATGCCATTGAAAAGTGGATATGCAAAGAGGATTGCTGCAGCAAGGGTGCCGATTAATAGTGGTTTTCGGCCAATTCGATCTGATAGCGCGCCCGAAGCAATCATGACGGGGATTAACAAAAGCATGCTGATAGTGTTAATTTGAAGAGAAATCTCTTGCGACACTTTATCTTCTAACTGCAACCAACTAACTAAATATACGAAGAGTAAATAAAATGCAACCGCATTGAATACAGATAATCCTGCGAGACGAGCAAGTAATGGGCGATGGTTTTGAAGTGTCTCAATGAGCGGTTGTTTCTGCTTAACAATGGCATTAGTTTTTTCTTCAATATTTCTTCGCAGCAAAAGACCCACAAATCCAATGACTAATCCAAGCAAAAACGGAATTCGCCAGCCCCAAGAGTCAAGGCTCTCGGGGGGCATTAATGCTGCAAGAGCTGTGCCGGTGGCTGAACCAAGTAAGATACCTATTACCGACCCGCAACCAGCAAGAGCTCCTGCTATCCCGCGCTTTTTCGCTGGAGCATTTTCAACCATAAAAACTATTGAAGTGGTGTATTCACCGCCAACAGATAGTCCTTGAAGCATGCGACATAAAGTTAGAAGAATCGGTGCAGCTAGTCCAATAGCGTCATACCCCGGCAAAATTCCTACAATAAATGTAGGGATGGCCATAGCAGCAACTGAAACTGATAAAGCTTGTTTTCTGCCAACTCGATCACCAATATTCCCAATTAGCATGCCGCCTAAGGGGCGCATTAAATAGCCAATCGCAAAAACTCCAAAGGCAAAAAGAAGTTGAGCAATAGGATCTTCTTTTGGAAAAAAGACTCTACCGATCGATGACGCAAAATAGCCGTAGACCGCAAAGTCGTACCATTCCAAAACATTTCCGATCGCTCCTGCGGCAACTATTTTTTTATTTAATACTTGAGACATCGCAGAGCTCCCATTGTGGTTTAAAACTAAATATATGCATGTACCTCAAATAGGCATGCATGAGAAAATCATATTTAAGTCAATCATGACTAGGTTAAAGGCCTAAATTCACCCAGGCAACCAATATAGATGATCATTAATAAGACCCATGCCTTCGGAGGCCCGCGAGGGCATGGAAGATTCACATTAGCCTGATATTCTTCCGCTTTATTCTAGAAGAGGTATTTCCCTCGGCCTGTACTGATCAAGATTTAATCAGAAGATCGCATTAGACCCTAAATTTACTAAGCCAAAACACAGTTTCATTTATAATTCCTAGTCTTAGCCTGGTAGCTCAGTCGGTAGAGCAGAGGATTGGCACAGAAGGCTTGAAGTATGGCATTGAAGAGTATCTTCACCTCAAGCGTCTATCAATTGGAGGGGTGAAGGACTAGTTTTCCTGAGAATTGGAACACCCATGTCAAATAGCAATATATCCCTTCTTTCACCCATTATTCAATTTGTTTTCATTTTTGTCTTAATGGCGTCTTCAGCCTCATGGTTGAAATTTAGGGGGGTGCTCACTGAGGCACATACCCCTGTAATTTCTAGAATCATTACCGATTTTGTTTTGCCAGCACTTATTTTTTACAAAATGAGTAGTGTTACGCTTACGCGCCTCCAAATTGATTCTGCAATAGCTATCGTTGGTTCAGAATTGATTACTGGAATCGCCGCATATTTAATAGGGCGTTTTGTAATTGGATTTCAGAGGGGTGCATTGGGCACATTTATTTTAGCCTCGACTTTTGGTTCAACAAGTCTGATGGGAACCTCATTAATTCAAATTGTTTTCCCAAATAATGCTGAAGCCCTAGCAACTGGAATTGCTGTGGGTCAAGTAGGCGTTGGTATGCCGAACTACGCCATCGGCGCTCTTATAGCGTTATGGTTTGGTACTCAAAGATCTAAGGTAGATTTGGTTCAGGTTTTTAAGGCATTCATTTTGAATCCCCCAGTAGTCTCTTTTATTGCGGGGTTGTTATGGGCTTTACTTTCGTTACCACATACAGGATTTTTATTAACCGTCGTATTTGGCGCGCTGGAATTTTCAGGCATTAGCCTGACTTTTCTTGCTGCCCTTTTAACTGGATTGACGATGAAAAAAATAGGGCGCAAGGATTTGGGCTTACCATTTTTTACCTGTGCACTACTTCTATTGCTTGTTCAGCCCGTTATTGCATACGAACTCGATGCAATAACGGGAGATGTTGGTAGTATGAATTCAGTTTTGGTACTTCTGTTGGGGGCTATGCCAGCTTCCCCAATAGTTATTGCATATTCAGTTCGCTACGGCTGTGATGTTGATCTTGCAGCTAAATTAGTGATTAGCACTTGTGTTCTGAGTATATTTACACTTCCGCTTATTGCTTACGTATATTTTTGAGTAAGGCTACATTAGAAACGCTATAGCAGTAGTGGGTTCGCCCCAACCATCAGCAGGATCCGCAATTAAACAAGAGTCAATTTATGCACACTAAAATTGAAGATAGATTTGGTCTTGGGGCACATCAAATTAACTCCCCAATCTCCTTTATGAGTGCAAACCCTGAACTTATTTATATCTTTAACCATTTGTAGGTGCTATGCTAATTTAAGGTTTATAGCTAATTACAGGGGTTAAATTGTGAATACAACAAAAGTATTAATTGCTGGAGGCGTGTTAGCAATAGCAGCCTATTTTGTAGTCGGCAGCATGAAAGGCGGCTCGGCATTAGACGCTCCTAGAGAGGAGTGGTTTTCTAAGCTTGACGCAAACAAAGATGGAGAACTAGCCCCTGAAGAGGTGAAAGCAATCGATGCCAATAATGATGGGAAAATATCCCTTGATGAGGCTAAAGCCTATGGTATTCCGGCAACCGCAGCCAATAACATGGATGCCAATAAAGACGGTTTAATTTCTCTAGAAGAAATGAAAACATACCGTAACCCTAGGCACAATAATGTGTAGGTTTTAAAAACGTACGGCTCTGTTTTGATAATGATAAACACCAAATATTTACAGCGCTCTAGTAATCCCTTGGCTTTTATCTTCCGCCTTGGATTTTTAAATAACTAGACTCTTTTTGGGGTGGCTTTTTTGTATGGCCTCTAAGGGTCGTTAGCAGCCCTCCGTAATTCTCGCCGCATCAAGCTTGGATAGATAGAGGATAGTTAATTGTCTGTTCTAGATGGAGCAAATTTATTCGACGTCTAGTTATGGGACGCTCAATGGCAGCTATCGGCCAATAGGCGACCTTCGCTAATAATAAAAACAAGTCTCATTAAGAGTGCGGAGGGGGTTACCCTAACTTTTTGTAAAATAAGCCATAAAATGTTTGACCTATCTCTTATTTACTGGCAATCTATTTTCAAGAAAGCTTATTCTTAGGTTTAATTGTTATTGAATGCCTTGCTTGAGATTTCAGTGAAATAAAGCGAATCTGGGTTTAGTTATCTTTGCTGTTGTTTACCCTGCAGTTAAATAAAAATGTAAAAATGGAGCAGACATGAATAAAGTAATTTTTGTAGTGTTGCTAGGACTAAGTTTTTCAGTTACAGCATATGCTCAGCAGACTAGTACGCCTTCATCAGCAGCTAAACCTGCAGCAACGCAAGTCAAAAAATATGACTTTAATGCAGCGGATAGTGATGGCGACGGAAAAATTAGCAGAGCTGAAGCTAAAAAATACGGTCTCTCAGATGCGGAATTTAAGAAATATGATAAAGACAATAGTGGTTTTATTGAGCAAAAAGAGGTTTTCGACTGGGTAAAATAATAGCGGTTTTAATACTACAAACGAGGTTTCTGAAGAACGAAGTACGTAATTCAGTGCCCTATTTTGTGAAACCAGCTTAGGCTGGTTTTTCTTTGCCCTTAATACCCCCTTGGGTCGTTAGCGGTCCGCAAAGACAAGCGGATGATGAATCAGATGCTCCTTTATGGGGGTGGCCGCTTTCCGCTAATAGGCGACCTACGCTAATAACCAAAAATTAGTCCCTCTAATAATGCGGGTGGTGACCCTAGGTTTTCATCAAATAGCCCCCAAATCATTTGACCTATATCTAATTTACTGGCAGTCTAGATTCAAGAAAAATCACTTTTAAGCTTAATTGTTGTTTAGTGCCGTGTTTTAGAATTCAGTGAAATAAAGCTTATCAGGGTTAAGTTATCGTTACAGTTGTTTACCCTGCACAGTTAATAAAAATATAAAAATGGAGCAGACATGAATAAAGTAATTTTTGCAGCATTACTAGTGCTAGGTTTTTCAGTTACTGCATACGCGCAGCAAACTGGCACGCCTCCAACAACAGCCAAACCTGCAGCAGCGCAAACCAAAAAATATGACTTCAAAGCGATGGATGGGGATGGCGACGGAAAAATTAGCATAGCTGAAGCAAAAAAATATGGCATCACCGTTACGGAATTTAAGAAATTAGATAAAGACAGTAGCGGTTTTCTTACTCAACGTGAACTTGAGGTTGAGTAAGTATGTAGCATATGATTCATAGCGACATTTTGTTAGACCGCCTCGGATGGTTTTTCTTTGGGTGTCTGCTTAGGGTCGTTGGCAGTCAAAACTAGCCTAGAGGTCTGAAGGTCTGAAAACGGTCAGAAGCAGACTCTTGATGTTTTTAAGAGGTAGTCTTAAAAAGTAAATTCAGTGATCTTACATATTGCGAAGGATCGATGGCCTTTTCATCCATAAAGACGCTTTGTAAAGTAAAGCCTGGGATGACTAATCCGAATAGCGCTACTGATAACTGCTCAGCATTTTTATCTTTTTTGATTTTTCCTTGATTCATCAATAGGATAATTTTTTGTTCTAAGCCACTACGAATTCGTTCAAAGTAGGTCAGCATCGTTTTGCGCACTTCTGGGTCAACCATGGAGAGCGACCACACATGAAAGGCCATCCCTTTGCCTGGGCCTTTAGTGATTTCTTCAGCAAAATTGGCTAACTCTTTAATAAGTTCTAAAACACTTAAATCACGATCAGTTGATTTCCTAAGGATGATCTCTATACGATCGCAATACCGGCCTAAGTTCTGAGCGATGATGATTTGAATAATCTCTTCTTTGGTTTTGAAATGATGATAAAGATTGCCTCTGGAAAAGCCGCTAGCATCTTGTATATCTTTAATCGATGTTCCTGCAAAACCTTGTTTTGCAAAGCAGCCCCTAGCCGCCATTAGTATTTTTTCCCTGCTCCCTGTAAGGTCTTCTTCTTTAGCTTTTAGTAAGCGTTTCTTAAGGATGTCTCCTTGGCCAGTTTTCTTAACGGGGGAGTTGGCCTTTTGAGTGGGATTGCGAGCCTTAGGGTTGCTAGCCATTAATCAAGCTCCTTATAAAAACCGACCGCTTGTTTCAAAAAATAGTCTTTATTAATAATTTAAGTATCTATACATTATCACAAGCAGATTGGTCGGTTTATCGAAAATTATTATGTTGTATTTAAGTTTTATTTCTATATAGATTAAGGACGAGAAAATGAAAAAGAAGCTACTAGTACTACTGATTACAGCGGCATCTACAATGATGCCGAACTTAGCATCTGCGGTGGCGATTGATACAGGTTGGTACTGGGGTACTGCTGCTTCTGGTGGGGATTACTGAATGCCACTCTACTTTTTAGTCTCGCTGGGTGTTGACTGACTTTCTGACTAACTGCTGATTGGTAGTTGACGTGCCTCGTTATGAGGCATGAATAACTAAATTGATAAAAAGAGACTGAACTGATGAAATACTATTTACCACTTGGCTTAGTTATAGCCACCCTAGCAATACCTAGCTTTGCCCAGTCCAAGTTTGAAGGTCTTTATGGACAAGTGGCTGTAGGTTATGAAAGTATTAATCCAACCTTAACCAATACACCCATTAGTGTGAGTGGTTCAAGTTCAACTATTCCACTATCTACTTCCATTAGCAGCACTTCTGGAGGCACAGGTAATGTTGCCCTTGGCTATACCGCATCTCTGAATAAAGACTACACCTTAGGTATTGGTGCTGAGTACTATCCCATTGATAGCAGTACTGATAATTACACTTCAACTCTTGCTGGTAGAACCTCTACTGGTACTTACCAAAAACAAAACGCCTATAACATTTATATAGCGCCTGGTATGAATGTCGGTACACATGGTTTGGCTTACTTTAAAGTAGGCTATACAGGTGCATCGGTTAAATCTTCTCAAGGCAGTGCTAGTAGTACCGAAAACCTAAGTGGCTATTCGCTAGGACTAGGTTACAAGCAATTCTTTTCTGGTAACTGGTATGGTTTTGGAGAAGCGAACTACTTTAGTTACGGCAATTCCGTACATAACCAAGGTGCAAGTGCTGGTACTCGTACCTTGAGTTGGTCTACTACTTTAAATGCCAATGTGTATAACTTACTAGTTGGTGTTGGATACAAGTTTTAATTGACTTTAGTTATCAATTAATCACAAAGGAAATGATGATGAAAAAGAAACTACTAGTACTACTGATTACAGCAGCATCCGCATTGATGCCGAACTTGGTATTTGCAGTTGTGATTGATGGGGGGGATGGATGTGGGGGATGTGTAATTAACTGTTTAGCGGTGCCAGGTTGGCCTGGCTGCTGAGATCGGAAGAG
>CAJARE010000268.1 GCA_903944255.1 uncultured beta proteobacterium | reverse complement strand
CTCCAGGTACGATGAAGCCACAAGAGTATGACGATAATATTGCTGACTTAGTTTCTTTCTTGTCTTGGATGGCTGAGCCAGTCCAACTTGAGCGTAAGCGTATTGGCGTTGTAGTACTCTTATTCTTAGCAATTTTCACACTCTTAGCATGGCGTTTAAATAAAGCATATTGGAAAGATATTCACTAATGGCTTGTGTGGGCATCTTGATTGGTGTCCGTTGGTGAAAGATTAAGGCCGCTGTTGGTTGTGCGTTTGATGTATTGAAGTAGAAATTTAAGGAAATAAATTTATGATGGTGTTGTACTCGGGTACTAACTGCCCATTCTCGCAACGCTGCCGTTTGGTGCTTTTCGAAAAAGGCATGGATTTTGAGATCCGCGATGTCGACTTGTTTAACAAGCCAGAAGATATCTCGGTCATGAACCCTTATGGCCAAGTTCCTATTTTGGTTGAGCGCGATTTAATTTTGTATGAGTCAAACATCATCAATGAATATATTGATGAGCGTTTTCCGCATCCACAGTTAATGCCGCCTGATCCAGTTGCACGTGCACGTGCACGCCTCTTCCTCTTTAATTTTGAGAAAGAACTATTTGTGCATGTAGCTTCCCTGGAAAATGAAAAAGGTAAGGCTGCTGAAAAGACTCATGAAAAAGCGCGTTTAGCAATTCGTGATCGCTTAACTCAGCTAGCGCCCATTTTTGTTAAAAATAAGTATATGTTGGGCGATGAGTTTTCAATGTTAGACGTAGCGATTGCGCCATTGTTATGGCGTCTTGAGCACTATGGCATTGATCTATCTCGTAATGCTGCAGCCCTACTGAAGTACGCAGAGCGTATTTTTAGTAGACCTGCATACATTGAAGCCTTGACTCCTTCTGAAAAGGTGATGCGCCGCTAAGCTCCACGTGCGGTTCATCACGAGTCAGAATGTCTGACATTCCAAGTAATAAACCTTACCTAATCCGTGCCCTACATCAGTGGTGTACGGATTTTGGTTTTACACCTTTTATTGCTGTTTTTGTGGATTCCAGAGTTGAGGTACCTATGGAGTTTGTGAAGAACGATGAGATCGTTTTAAACCTCTCCCTAGAAGCTTGCCATCAATTGCAGCTTGAGAATGAATGGATTAGCTTTCAAGCAAGATTTGGCGGGATTCCTAGAAAAATTATGGTGCCCGTCACTCATGTTCTTGCCATTTACGCGCGGGAAAATGGCCAGGGGATGTCATTTCCTTTTGATCCTGCAAAGGCGCGTGATTTACACGTGGCGGATTCAAAGGATCAGGCTCCTGAAAAGCCACCAACTAGCAAGCCATTCTTGAAGATTGTGAAATAGGCTAAAATATTGTCATTGCCCCTTTAGCTCATCTGGTAGAGCAACTGATTTGTAATCAGTAGGTGGTCTGTTCGAGTCGGACAAGGGGCACCAAAATCAAAAGGCTTCTAGGTTAATGAACTTAGAAGCCTTTTTCTTTAGGGTTGCTAGATAGTAGACAAAAAATTAATCATTTTTGAGTGAAAAGATGCGGATAGCATTTTTATTGGCCACTTTTTCCATTGTGACTGGAGAGAGATAAGGCAAGACGCTAGTTCTTAACTCAGTAATCATTTCAGAATAAGCTGCATCAATTCCGCAGCAAGGATCTGAGCCTAGTAATACTTGATCTGGATATGCTTCAATGAACTTTATCCAATTACTATAAAGACCGCCAGAATCATAGGCATGGGGTGATCTTGGAATATTGAGTCGATTGACATGAACTGCACCTAAGCTTGAGACTTCGCAAACAATATTTTTTCGCTTGCCTAGTATTGCAGCAACATTATCAACATTCTTTGTGCTGAGGCAGTGGGATAGGATAGTGGTGGTGTTGGGATAGCTAAGGGATAAATTTAAAATATCTTTCTCAAAGTCTCCATCAAATTCAGCATGTATTTGTACGAAGCCACCATATCTATTGGCTATTTCATAAAACTTACGCATTGCAGGATTATCGGCTCTGATACTGCGGCGAATTCTTGGGGGTCCACTCGAGTGATTGTCAGTGTGAAATTCACCAAAACCCTTGATTTTCCCTTCTTTAAATAGTTCTTCCGAGCGAAGATATAAAGTTTTAAAGGTCTCGTTCTCAGGATTAACTAACCCGCTTCTACCATCTTTAAAAAATACTTTAAAGAATTCTGCTTGACCGACCGCTGGTATATATCTATCTCCCAGCTCAGCCTGCACATCTTCTCGATAGTCACCAACCGCACCTCCCCATTTAACGCCATTGGCATCCATCATTTCACGCCACCATTGGGCTGAACGCGGGTTTTGTTGATAGGTGTGCATATGTACATCAGCTATGGGTACAGTTTTTGCTAATTCAATTGATTGCGGGGTGGGCTGTGAGTACACCAAACCTGAAAGCGCTAGCAAGAAAATACTGAAGACTTGTTTAAGCATGATCTTGCTTTAGTGATGTAAATTGGTTTTATGGGTTTCAGGTAAATACAGTAAGGCAACTAAAGCACCGCTGGCTAAGAAGATGGTCGGATACCAAAGGCCCGCAACATCGCTTTCCCATTTTTGATTGAGCCATGTCACTATCAGTGGCAATAAACCACCAATCCATCCTGCAGCTAAATTGTGTGGAAAGGTTGCAGCACTATTTCTGGTTTTTGCCGGAAATAGCTCTGCTAGTAGCGCTGTTTGTGGCCCCACCACCAAAGCAAGTGAAAGCGAGAGCATTGTTAGGATCAGAACAATCATTCCTAGATTGTTTGCTTGTCCAAACTGCTGCAACAATTGATAAGCAGGATGAATAAAAACGGCGCCAATAAGAAGTCCGCTGACAACTACGGGTTTTCGTCCAATTTTGTCAGATAACCAGCCTGCGAAAAGTGTCAACGGTAATAAGACTAAAGTTGCATAGATGCTGAGCTGGTCAACTAGTTGGGGCGCTAGTTTGACGGAAGTTTTGAGGAAGATGGCGGTATAGACTTGAACAGAAAAGAAGAGTACTGCGCCCCCAGCAGAGACGCAGAAGAACAGTAAGAACATGCGCTTACGGGTATGCGCATCCTTGAAGTTACTTCGCAAAGGTTTTTTGACTTTCTCACTATTTTTATTGAGCTCTAAAAATACTGGTGTTTCTTCCAGAGCCATACGCGCTTTAAAGGCGATGATTAGCAAGACAATTGAAATCCAAAATGGCACACGCCATCCCCAAGCTAAAAATTCCTCATTAGTTAAGTAATATCGAAGTAAGGCAATTTGCAAAGTAGAAAATAAAATTCCTAGCGGGCCCATGAGCTGCAAAAAGCTTGTCTTAAATCCCCGGTATTCATTTCCAGCATGTTCAGTCAGATAGACTGCGCTGCCCCCGATTTCACCGCCGGCCGATAGCCCTTGCATGAGACGCAGGGTAACCAACAAAATAGGCGCCCAAATACCAATTTGGGCATAGCTAGGTAAAAAGCCTACGCTAAAGGTCGCAAAGCCCATCAAGGCAATCGTGATCATAAAGACGGGCTTACGGCCAATACGATCACCCATAGAGCCAAATACAGCAGCTCCAATGGGTCGCACTACCATTCCAACACCAAATGTTGCTAGGCTCGCTAAAAGGGCCGCATTAGGATCGCTAGAAGGGAAGAATAGCGGGGCAAAAACTACTGCTAAAGTCGCAAATGTTAGGAAGTCGTACCACTCTAAAAAAGTGCCAAAACATGCCGCAACGGCTACTTTTCGATAGGATCGAGCCGAATCATTTCGCTGTAAATTGTTGATTTTATTCAATTTAATACTTTACTAGTTATTATTTGTTGCAGAGCAGCAAAAAGTTCTTGCATTGTTATATCGCTTCAGTTACAGTTTCATGGTGCAGTGCAATATTTAAGGTAAACGAATTCTCCTTAAATGCACTTAATTGACTAGTTGTACCACTTAATTACTGGAGAAATACATGAACCAAGAACAAATCACCGCTAAATTGTCGCAAATTAACAGCAAGGGCCTCGAGACTTCATTTTCTTTGAGCGAAGCAGCTTTAGAAAATGCTCAGAAATTGGCTGAGTTGAACTACGCCGCGTCTAAAGATGCCTTAGTAAATGCACAAGATAGTATTCAGCAAGTTTTGACTGCTAAAGATCCAAAACAAGTTACTGAATTATTGAGTGCTGAGACATTGCAATCTGCTGGTGACCAAGCTGCTGCATATCAAAAGAAAGTTTCTAAAGTATTGCGTGATGGCAATAAGGAATTTGCCAATGTTGTTGATGCAAGCATCGATCAAATGCAAGATGGTTTTCAAGATTGGATCAATACTGTAGCGGCTAACGCACCTGCTGGTTCCGATGCATTTGTTTCATCTTTTAAAACAGTATACGGAAGTGCATTGCAAGGTTTTGAGCAGTTCCGCGCTGCTAGCAAAGAAGCTTTTGCAACTGCAGAAAAAACTGCTGATCAGGCAATCGATGCTGTTCAAGGTCAGATGGCTCAAGTTAAGAAAACTGCTACACCTGCATCACGTAGCCGTAAATCTGCTTAATTTTTCAAGCCAAATAATTGCAGTATTGAGGTAACCGTAATTAAAAAACCCCGACTAGTGAAAGCTAGTCGGGGTTTTTGTTTTATCAATCAAAATCATTATTCAGGATCTGCCGAAGACTCTATTAATGGCATAGATAAAGCTTTGCTGGGCTTAACGCCTAGTTCGCGAACCTTCTCAGCGGAACGAATGAGGTTACCTTTACCACTCTTTAATTTATTAAAGGCATCATGGTAGCTTGTTTGAGCTTGGTCTAGACGCTGACCTAGTTTTTCTAAGTCATCTACAAAACCTACAAACTTATCGTAGAGATTGCCACATTGTTTTGCAATTTCTAAAGCATTGCGATTTTGATGATCCTGTCTCCACAGATGAGCAACAGTTCTTAGAGTGGCCATTAGGGTGCTTGGGCAAACAAGAACGATATTCTTTGCTAATGCCTCTTGATAAAGATTAGGAGCTGTCTTGAGGGCTAACAAAAAGGCCGGCTCAATCGGTACGAACATCAAAACAAAGTCTACGGAACCCGCGCCATATAGAGAGCTGTAGTTTTTCCCAGAGAGGCCTTGGATATGTTGACGTAAGGACTG
>CAJARE010000267.1 GCA_903944255.1 uncultured beta proteobacterium | reverse complement strand
CATTTCTTTAGCGCCTATTTAATAATCAAATTCTAAATGAAAGTTACTCTTTAATTTGCCGAAGTATGAGCTGTCTCATCCCAGCACTAATGTAAAAGAATTTTATGTCTAGAATTATCTTAGGCGGGCTCTTTGAGCGTTGTCTATGACATCAGCGGTAAGCCGCCAGCAACTATTGAGTGGGAATAGCTGATTAGCCGGTATGTGAGCATCTTTTAAATCAAGAAATATATCAATTGTTTTAAAAGACTTACCTTTAATATGGGGAGCATTAATGACTGAAGATAAAAGAACGTCTGGTAACTCAAGCCAAGATTTCGTTTCTGGAACCCCTTCACGTTCTATTCCACCAAATTTTGAGATTGATTGGTGGACATTATTAACAGACCCAGATTTTTTGACTAACCCATATCCAGAGTTAAACCGTATCCGTGAGCTTGGGGCAGTCCATTATGACCCTACAACAGGCATTTACTTTATATTGAACTATCGCTTATTTAGCGAAATGGCTACGACAACTCAGATGGGTAGGGATACTACCTTTTGGCAAAACGGCTGGAATAGTCCGGAGAATAGACTGCGCGATCCAGAGACCTACGCAATGTTTACTGAATTTCAGCCTCAGATGATTAATGTAAATGCACCAGACCATCGTCGAATGAGGGGTGTTTTTGAAAAGGCATTTCGCCCTGCATCAATTGCAAACTATATTCCCCTGATACAAGATGAGTGCGATAAATTAATAAAGTTCTTGCCTGTTAATAAACCTTTTGATTTTATGAGCGCCTTCGCAAATCCTTTGCCTCATCGTATTTCCCTTAAGCTTTTTGATATACCCGAAGAAATGGATGAGCAGATTTCTGAGTGGATCGCTGCTTTAAGCTGGCTTGGCAATATCATCGTATCGCCAGAGCAGAAGAGGGATGCACAAAAAGCTCAAAGAGGTTTTAAAGAATATATTCATGGCCATTTGGCATCCCATGCAAGAGAGTCAGGCACTCGATTTATTGATTTGGCTATTGCAGCATGTAAGCACGAAACGATGAATGAGGAAGAAATGTTAAATAATGTCGTCATGCTCATTTCTGGTAGCAGAACATCATTAACGCTTTTGGGGAATGGTTTATTTACTTTGCTAAAGCATCCTGATCAATTTAAGTTGCTCAGGGAGAATCGTGAACTCATGCGGACTGCTATAGAAGAAATGCTACGCTATGAGCCTGGCAGTAGTTTAATACCTAGGGCAGGGATAGCAGATTTTCAGTGTGGTGAAATCGTAATACCAGCTGGCTCTATGGCTATCTCCTTAGTCGGTGCAATTAATCGAGACCCAGAGCGTTTTGAAAATCCTGAAGTTTTTGATGTGGCACGACAGCCAAAGCCCAACTCAGCCTTTGGTGGTGGAGCACATATATGCATTGGTAAAGCTCTTGCACGCTATACCGGGCAGGTAGCATTCAATACTTTAATGGATCATTTTGAAAAAATAGAATTTGCTGGCGACCCTGCTTGGTGGACTGACAGGAGTGATCAGCGAGGTCTTTCTTCATTGCCTATTCAAATTAGCTAAGCATATTGGTGTTTGACATACATATATTTATGATTTTTATACCTAATATTCTTAGTCTGCAGCACTAAAAAATATGAGCTTCTCGTCAGATTCTCCTTCAAATGCAAAAATAGATTGGTGGCAGATGCTGCTCGATCCTGATTTTATTAAAAGTCCGCATCAGAAGCTTCAATTCATTCGTAAGTTAGGAGCTGTTCAGCTTGACCCAGAGACGGGTATTTACTTTATTTTGGGTCATCGTGAATTTCGTCAACTTGCGTTAGCGCCTGAAATGGGGCGCGATACGCAGCTATGGACTAATGGCTGGAGCAGCCCTGAAAGTCGTCAGCGGGATCCACTTAGCTATGACTTATTTAGTGAATTTCAGCGACAAATGGTAAATTCTAATCCGCCTGATCATCGTCGGATGCGGGATGTATATGAACATGCATTTAGTCCAAAAAGAATGCTTGAATTTTTTCCGATGATTGAAACTGAGACTAAAAAGCTAGTAAATAGTTTACCTGAAGGCGTCCCATTTGATTTCATGACAAATTTTGCAAATAAATTGCCACTGATTGTTTCTCGTAATTTATTTGGCATTTCTGCTGATATGGATTATCAATTAGCCAAATGGAATTCTGCATTAATTAAAATTGGGGATATTTTAATGTCTCCAGATCAAAAGAGTGAGGCGCTACTTGCCTTGCGCGAATATAAGGATTATCTTCGTGAGTATCTATCTTCAAAATCAAAAGACTCTGAGGAGATTTTTATTTCTTTGGCTTTAGAGGCTTTATCTGCAGGCACTATGGATGAAGAAGAGGTTATTAACAATTGTCTAGGACTAATTTCAGGGAATGAAACTACGGTTTCTCTTTTGGGCAATGGGCTTTTAAGTCTGTTACAACATCCCCAGGAATTAGAGAGATTAAGAAAAGACTCAGGCTTAATGCGCTCAGCTATTGAAGAAATGCTGCGTCATGAACCGAGCATTAACTTTATTCTTAGAGTTGCAATTAAAGATTTTCAATGTAGCGGCGTCCTCATTCCACAAGGATCTATGGCGATTGGATTGGTTAGCGCCATCAATCGTGACCCAGAACGCTTTAATGAGCCTGAAAAATTTGATATTAGCAGACAGCCAAATGCTCAATCTATATTTGGTGGGGGGCCTCATGTATGCATTGGAGCAGCACTGGCGCGTATGGAGGCTCAAAGCTGTTTTTCGGCGTTATTGGAGGAATTTCCTCGGATTGAGATTGCTGGGGAGCCTTTGTGGTGGGTTGATAGAACAAATCAAAGGGGTTTGCAAAGTTTGCCAATCATGATTAGTCGACATGCTGCTGCCTAAAGCCTCAACCCATTACCTATCTGGTAGCATAAATATGAAAGACTGGTGCACCACTAGATGCTAGGGGGTGAAAACCAACCACAGTTTTATAGCCTCTATTCTTAAATTCTTGCTCCATCAGATAGGTCTCTTCTTTTCCAAGATGAACCTCTACTACAAGTTGCTGAATAAGCAACCAATGCGCCTCTGATATGCCAGCTAAAACATCTTTTTCAGAGCCTTCAGTATCAATTTTAAGTAGGTCGATATTATGAATGTCAAGTTTATCTATTTGATTACTCAAAGTATCTATAGGGGCTATAACTTTTTGAGCAACGAAAAGTTGCTCAACGAAATCAGGCTCAAGTTGAATTCTTTGATTTGCGCCAGTCTTATCTAAAATTTCGTTTACATCAGCATCGCCAGATGGCTCAAGGAGAACTCTGCGTAAGCCGCGAGACATTTCATTGCTAATTACTGGATTAGATGATGATAAGGCACTAATACCTGGAAAGTATTCGAATGAAAGTTCTCCCGGCTCAATGCCGAGACCCATGCTGAAGACTTGTGCTTTACCTGTAAGGTTTTTTTGTAGAGCAAAAAAAGGCTCAGGCATGGGCTCATATGCAAATATATTAGATTGAGGGCACTTATCAAGTAAAAATAAAGAAAATAGTCCGATATTGGCGCCAACGTCGATAAATGTTCCATTTATTGGCAACTTGATTCCATGGGTAAGCAGTTCATCATTAAAGATTTCATTTACTGAAAAGTTAACCTCATATGCATTTACACAATAAATCTCACGACCATCGGGTAATTTGGTGATAGTGCTTTTTATTGACATAGCATTGCCTTCATAAACTATTGGGTTAAGTGATATTAAAGTTAGTTTGATATAAGGCAAGGACTATATTAATCAGACCTCAGCATCATTGTCATAAAAAACTTATTTAAGAAATTTGCGTTACTATTCTCTAATTATTTACCAGAATAGTCAAGTATTCACTCAGCATCCATTAGCCAATCAAATCTTATAGCTGGTGATGATTAATGTACTTTATAAATAGAATTCATGAACGACTTTAATAAAAATAATCGCAAGCGAAATGTATTCCTTGCTCCTCACGTTTTTGGGCTTATGGTTGCCCTGTATTGTCCTTCAGTCATTTCTGGCGGTAATTTATCAGCTAACCTAGAATGCACAACGGATGTCATCATGAGTAAGGCGGGCCCAATTTGCGGGAAAACTGTAATGACAGATACTGGTAAACAGTCACAAGCATTTTTAGGAATTCCCTATGCAGAATCCACTGAAAAAGAGGCGCGATGGCGGCCACCAGTTCCCAAAACTTCATGGTCTGACGTTTATAGGGCATTCGATTTTGGATCTATTTGTCCACAGAACAGGGATCCAAAGTTTGATGTTGCGCAAAGTGAGGATTGTTTAAGTTTGAATGTATGGACCCCAGAAGGTATTGATTCGCAGTCAAAAAAACGCGCAGTAATGGTCTTCATACATGGAGGAAGTTTCAATAGTGGCGCAGGAAGTTATCCACTATATGATGGGTCCTACCTTGCTGCAAATAGAGATGTAATTATTGTCAATTTTAATTATCGACTTGGGGCATTAGGTTTTTTAGCGACTGATGAATTGTCTGGCAACTTTGGTTTTATGGATCAACAGCTTGCTTTGGGATGGGTTAAAAATAATATATCGAATTTTGGGGGCGATCCTGATAAGGTAACTATTTTTGGCGAAAGTGCTGGTGCAATGTCTATTGGACTTCATGTTCTTTCTGCACCTAAAAGCGATCCTTTATTTAGGGCTGGCTTAATGCAAAGTAATTTGATTGCGCTTCCATTTCCCAGGCTGGAGCAGGCAAAAGATGTAGGAAATATCTTTAAATGGAGTTTGATATGCTCAGATATTGAGTGCTTACGTAAGACTGATACTCAAGATATATTGACCGCTCAAAATAATTTTGCATCTTCCCTTCCAGAAATTTTTTCCTCGAGCCAATTTATAATTCCATTCGGGCCTGTTATCGATGGCGTGCTATTGACTGAACAGCCTATAAATGTTGCGCTTTCAAAAAAGAGAAAAAAACCAATTCTTCTGGGGGCCAATAAAAACGAAGGAATTCTATTTACTAGTTCATACAAAACAATCACTAAATACGTTAGTAATATCGCAAGTCTCTTTGGATTAAATTTTGAAAAAATATTAAAAATATATCCTCCTCAGCATGAAAGTTCGAATGCAATTACTATGGCAAAAGTATTTGATGACGCATTTTTTAAATGCGGTGCCAGAAATGTGGGGTTGAGTCAAAATGGATTAACTTATCTTTACTCTTATGATTTCTCAGCACCTATTCAATTGTGGGGGCCAGCAATTTATAAGCGCGATGGATATGTACTTCACGGAGCAGAATTGCCTTTTGTATTTCATACTCCTGAAAAAATAAATTACCAATTTACGCCTACAGAAAATCAAGTTTCTATTAAAATCATGGATTATTGGACTAATTTTGCAAAATACCTAAATCCCAATGGGCCCGGGAAGCCCCCATCAACTTTGACTCATTGGCCGGCTTTTGAAGTGCCAGAAAAAAAGTATATGGTTTTCAATACTCTTAATTCAATTCAATCAGACCCAAATGCTGAGGCCTGTGAATTTTGGGATAGTATCGGGTATAACTTTAGTAATCCTTGGATGCGCGCTAAGGAATAAGCTAGGACGCTTAATTTTGTCGTGGTTATTCATGCGGCCTTAATGCTGATGTAAGCCGTTCTATTGAGATTTCAAAAAATGAAGCATGAGCTAGAAATACAGATTATTGAAGGCTTTTTAAAGCAATGGTTTTTGGATGCTTTTATTCAAGGCGCCCCAATAGATGCCTATCCAATCTTGCCGGAAGAAGAGTCATTTATAAGTAAAGCAGTTCAAAGGCGACAAAATGAATTTTCAACTGGAAGATGGCTTTCTAGGCAAGGCCTACATTTTTTTGGCTTTGAGGACTATCCAGTTAAGATAGGCTTATTAAGAGAGCCGGTATGGCCTGAATCTATTCTCGGTAGCATTAGCCATGATGGCGAGGTTTGTGCAGTTGTACTTGTACGAAAAGATCTTCATGGCATATGTGGAATAGGGGTCGATTTAGTAAAGATATCATCAAGACTTAAAAATATGTCAGACTTAACATCTATTTTTATGACCAGTCAATCTGAGCTAGAGGCCATGAATTCAATTAATATTTCAATAGATCCAGCAGTATTATTGTTTAGCATTAAGGAATCTGTGATCAAAGCTTTACGCTACAAGTTGGATTCGTTTATTGATATGCGAGATATAGAAATATATGAATCTGGTCGGCTACAATATAAGCTACTAGGAAATTCTATTCACGGAAATATTTTTGTTGCAAAAACAAATAATTACCTACTAACTGCTGCTAATGCACTTATCTAACAATATAAAAATGCAGCTCAATCAAGCAAGAACTAAGAGATTGCTTCTATCTTCCTGGGTAGCTTTTTAACATGCTGGGCTCCCATGTGATTGGGCTATTGAAAACAGGATCGTCACAGACCCTGAAATACGCTGCTATAGTGACATGTCTTGCTGGTCTATCAAATGTAGTATTAATTGCTCTTATTAATATTGCTGCAGAACAAACCTCTCTAATGGAGCCGGTTTCTACAAAATCACGAATCCTTTTTTTAATTGGGTTCGCTATTTTCTTCTTATCTATTCGTAGCTCTCTTTTTGTTGCTAATCATTTTTTACAACAAAGATTAGGAGAGCTAAGATTAAGGATTATGAATAAGATTCGACTCTCACAGCTTCGCGCTCTGGAGTCCCTTAATCAAAGTCAAATTTACTCTGCTTTAGCGAAAGAAGGTGATTATCTCTCGCAAAACTTTCCAATGCTTGTGAGTGCGATTCAAAGTGCCATTTCGTTAATTTTTTGCTTACTCTATATAGCCTATTTATCAATACCTGCCTTCCTCGTTATTGCATCTATTACAATTTTTGCCTTATTTTATTTCTGGTCTAGTCGTCAATCCCTCAATTTAGCTTTATTAGATGTGAATCAACACGAGCAATCATTGTTTGAATCTATAGGACATTTTTTAAAGGGACATAAGGAAATTCGTCTTAATAGAGTTAAAAGTAATGCGCTATATCAACAATTTCTCGAGATTGGAGATCAGTTGGAAGCCAGTATTGTAAAGGTAGGGGGGCAATGGGTATCACTTTTGATGTTTACAAATGCATTTCTTTATGTCCTTCTGGGAATTGTAGTTTTCGTTCTACCATTTTTTTTACAAGGTTTTTCTGATGTGATATACAAAATTGCTGCTACAGCAATTTTTAGTGTTGGTCCATTTACGACTATTACTATTACGCTTCCAATCTTCTCAAGGGCAAATGCTGAGCTTGATGAAATTTATAATTTAGAGAAAAGTTTAGATAGTAATAGCACCTATAAACAAAGTAATTCAAATACCGCTGAACCTTTGTTTAAAAACTTTGAAAAAATAGCTCTTCATAATGTCACCTTTGGTTATCGAAATGCAGCTGGTGAAGTCACATTTGCTAGTGGGCCCTTTAATATGCAAATTAATAGAGGCGATATCATTTTTATTCGCGGTGGAAATGGTAGTGGCAAGTCAACGCTGATGAAATTAGTGAGCGGACTTTATCTTCCTGAGGAGGGAATAATTGAAGTTGATGATATTGCCATTTCTGATATTAATGCACAATCGTATCGTGAAATTTTTTCATGCATTTTTACAGATTTTCATTTGTTTGATAATTTATATGGTGTAGATAAAGTCAGTGTTAACCGTTTTTCAGAGCTAGTTGAGTTAATGGAATTAACAGGCAAAGTTAATTTAGAAAATAATCGGTTTTCTACTTTGAAGTTATCTCATGGCCAACGTAAAAGACTTGCGATGATAGCAAGTCTTTTGGTGGATAAGGATATTTATATTTTTGACGAATGGGCAGCAGATCAGGATGCTCACTTTCGCAAAGTTTTCTATCAACAAATCCTTCCTGAATTAAAAAGTAGAAATAAAACAATCATAGCCGTCACTCATGATGAGCAATATTGGCATTTGTGCGATACCCTCTATACGCTTGATCTAGGCGTGTTAAGTGTTGATCCAAGTAATCCAACCCCTATTTAAAATAGCTAAAGATATGTATCTAATTAACTTTTTTAAAAAAATAGGGCGTCCTGAGTTAAAGGTAATACTTTTATTAACGCTTATAGCCGGCATCTCTAACTCATTGTTGATTGTTTCCGTAAATGATGTAGCTTATCAGTTTGCCAATAATCACCCCCCCAATTTTTTAGGATTTACTCTTTTTGTCGGGGCATTTTGTATTTATTATTTCTGCGATCGTAATGCTATGTTGCGATCTAATTTAGCTGTAGAGCGAGAGCTTAAGTATCTTCGACAGCATACGGTTTCTCTTTTGCGTGAATCTAGCGTTGAAATATTTGAAGGAAAAAAATACCAATCTATACCTAGTATTCTATCTCGGGAAACGAATCATCTTTCTGTCGCCTTTCCAATTATTATCGATTCCTGTCAGCAATTTGTTTTACTAATTGCCTCATTAGCTTACCTTGCGTACCTTTCACTTTATGCATTTTTTATTTTTATTAGCGTGACTTTGATTGGTACGATAGCCTACCTTTTAATCTCCAAAAAGTTTCAATCATCAATCATCTCCGCACATCATCATCAAAATAAAATGACGGAACTAGTGTCTGAATTTCTTAATGGTAGTAAAGAGATGCGTCAAAATACGAAGCTAAGTGATTCTGTGATGAAATCTTATAGTGATTTATCAAGTCAGTCAGAGTTAATGATGATTAAATCTGGCAATCATGTAGCAATGATTATGCTTCTCTTTTGTGCTTTGCAATACTCAATGCTTGGCCTGGTTGTATTCGTCTTACCTATTTATATTCCACAAGACAATTTGATCATCTTCCAGTTAATTCCAACAATTCTATTTTGTATAGGACCTGTTGCAAAAATTGTTGGCCAGTTTCCAATGTTTATTCGAGCTGAAACTGGACTTACAGCAATTTCTTTAATGAATTTAGGCTTAAGTGAAAGTAGGGACACCACTTATTCAAAAATACAGCAACCGACTCCATCGTGGAATAAGTTTCAGTGTATTGAGTATTCAAAAATTACTTATCACTATCCTGATGTTGATAGCGATCAGACTTTTACATCTGGTCCTTGGAGTCTCGAAGTAAAGCCGGGTGAAATCATATTTCTGGTCGGCGGGAACGGTAGCGGAAAATCTACAGCACTACATTTGATAACAGGCCTCTATCATTTAAATGCTGGTGAAATTCTCGTAGATGGTAAGAAGTTGGATGAGAATTCCAGAAGTAATTTTAGGGAGCTATTTTCAGCAATATTTAGTAATTTCCACTTGTTTGATAGGTTATATGGCCATGAAAATATTGAGGAGCATAGGGTAAACCAGTTAATAGACGAAATGCAATTATCTGGAAAGGTAAAATATGAGCACGGTCGCTTTACGGATCTAAATTTGTCAACTGGACAGCGTAAAAGACTTGCCTTAATTGTAGCCTTGCTTGAAGACAAGCCAATTTACATATTTGACGAATGGTCCGCTGAGCAAGATGTCCATTTTAGAGCTGTTTACTATGAGCAAATCCTCCCAAAATTAAGGAATCAAGGTAAAACAGTCATTGCAGTAACGCATGATGAGCGATATTGGGGGGTTGCCGATAGGATTGTTAAGTTTGAACTAGGAAAAATCCAGTGGGAACGCTCGGGAAAGCCTAAAGACTGAACCCTCCATGGCCCCCAGGCTGATGACCTGGTAGAGCTATTATCCCTGGGGGTAAATTTTTCACAAATCCATTACTATAATAATGTAGACTAGAAAGTCACATAAAAGGGCTATTTTCTTCAAAATGGCAGTTTAGGTACTATCAGAATAGTGGGAGCTATAACATGTGGTTTTGGACTCTATATATATTATTGTGCTTAATAGCGGGTTTATTAGGTCGAAACTCTCGTCTGGGAGTATGGGGAACTGCGGCGCTCTCTTTCATTATCACCCCTGTAATTTCTTTGTTAATCCTGCTGCTGTTCGCTCCTGCAAGTAAGTCTTCTGCCGTTGATGATAATTATTTGAATTAAATCTAGAAGCGCTTGCTTTAATAAGCTAGAGCAATATCAAGTTACTTAGCAATAAATATTTTAACTAAGAATAATATCGGCCAATACGACACTATGATTAAGCAAGCATTGAATAAGATTGATTTGACCCTACATCGTCAACGCTTCCGCATAACTTTAACTTCCTTGGTAGTTGCATTTATTACTGTGTTGTGTTGGGAATTCATTACGGTGCCAATTTATGCAGGATACCAAGGTGTTTATTGGAGTCGTTTTTTTGGAGGCACTAAGAATTGGATTATTACTGAAGGCACTGCCTTCAAGTTACCATGGGACCAAATTATTGTTTATGATGTTCGCTCTAATGTTTTTGAAGATACTACTGGATTTTTGACTAAAGATGGTTTGGTGATCTATGTTGGTTGGGTTTCACGTTTTGCAGTGATGCCAAACCGATTGCCAGAGTTACATCGCACTATAGGCCCGGATTATGCTAGGGTTGTGGTTATTCCAGAAATTACTAATGCAATTAGATTAATTATCAGTCGCTTCACAGCTGAAGAAATCTACTCCACCATAGAGTGGACAATTCGAAAAGATTTTCAAAAAGAAATCAAAGAAACCGAACAAGAACTTCCAATTAATTATGAAGATGTATTTATTGTGAAGCTAGAACTTCCGGCTGATGTGACAAAGGGCATAGAAAATAAAAAAGTTGCTGAACAAACTTTACAAACTTATGTCTATAAGTTGGCTTCACAAGAGGAGGAACGCAAACGTCAAGTGATTGAGGCTACTGGTATTAAAGAATTTGAAAAGATATCAGGGGTGTCTATATTGAAATGGCGTGGGCTTGCAGTTACTTCTGAGCTTGCCAGCTCTCCAAATAGCAAAATCATTATTATGGGTACTGGCGAAAAGTCTCTCCCCTTGCTATTAAATACGGATAAATAGGTATTCTTATATTGCTTTTATTTAAGCTACTTATTCATATCAGGAGATTTCTAAATCAGGGCTATCATTTTCCCCGGACAAGGCGCCCAACGTTTAGGAATGGGAGAGGAATTATTTGACCAATTTTCGTCATTGGTAAAGTCTGCTGACGAAATTCTGGGTTATTCTGTCGCGGAATTATGTACAAACGGTCCGAATGAGCGATTGGTATCAACCTCCTTTACACAACCTGCAATATATGTAGTAACTGCATTATCTTTTTTAGACAAGCAACGCAATTCTTCTGCTCCTGATTATCTTTTAGGACATAGTGTTGCTGAATATGTTGCATTGTTCGCTTCCGGAGTGATTGATTTTGAAAGTGGTCTAAGGCTTGTAAAAAAGCGCGGTGAACTAATGGGACAAGCAAAGGCCGGGGGAATGGCTGCTGTGCTTGGACTCAAGGCGGATGAAGTTGCAAATGTACTCGAACAACATGCTGTTCAAAATGTCTTTATTGCAAACTTTAATACTCCTCACCAAATAGTTCTTTCAGGCCTGCGCGAAGAAGTTGAGAGAACAGAATCTTTATTTCTTAATAGTGGTGCAACTCACTTTAAGATGCTTCAGGTTGGGGGAGCCTTTCACACGCCATTGATGGCTAATGCTCAAGAACAATTCCAAGAGTTTATTCATCAATTTTCTTTCGCTCCACCTACAATTCCAGTGATATCTAACGTTACTTCACGTCCTCACGTAGCAGGCCACATTGCTGAGTTAATGGTTCAACAAATTACGGCTCCTGTTCGTTGGTCTGATAGCATAAGATACGTTCTGGCCAAAGGGGTAGGGGTAAATGATTTCGAAGAAATTAGCCCAGCGATTATGCCAATCGTTAAGCCAATGGTCATTCGCACTAATGCTGAGGCGGGTCCTCTTGATTTAGCTATCCTTGCGCAAGAGGAACTTGCTACTACTCAAGATTCCCTAGTAGCCAATGAAAGAAGTTCAATTTCAAGTGTATATGATGCACGCTCTTTAGGTTCTGCAAGATTTTGTGAAGATTTTAATCTTAAGTATGCCTATTTAGCTGGCGGAATGTATCAAGGTATAGCATCAGTAGATATTGTTGTTCGAATGGCTAAAGCAGGGCTTATGGCTTTTTTTGGCACTGGCGGGCTAAAGATAGAGGATATTGAAAGTGCAATTCTCACTATTCAGTCGCGCATAGCTAATGGGTCACCTTATGGCGTTAACTTTATTGCCCACTCCAACTTTCCAGAGCTAGAAGAATCTTTGGTTGATCTTCTGCTTAAGCACCAAGTTAGAACTATTGAGGCTTCTGCATTTATGGAGGTGACACCATCGCTCGTACGTTATCGAGCAAAGGGTCTTGTGCGTCAAAGCACCGGAAATATATTGGCACTCAATAAGATTATTGCAAAAGTATCGCGTCCTGATGTTGGTGCGCAATTCCTCTCGCCGGCACCTGATCGAATTATTAATAAGTTACTCGAAAGCAATATGATTGACCGCGAACAAGCTGAGCTTCTTAGCGGGGTCCCCATGGTGGATGCGCTCTGCGTAGAGTCTGATTCTGGTGGGCATACTGATCAGGGTATGCCATTTACTTTAGTTCCTGCCATGCTTCGAGTGCGTGACGAGTATCAACAGCGCTATCCAACTTTTGGCCCAATCTATGTAGGAGGAGCTGGTGGTATTGGAACTCCAGAAGCTGCTGCGGCTTTATTTGTTATGGGGGTTGACTTTATTCTGACTGGCTCTATCAACCAATGCACCATTGAGGCAGGTACAAGCGATGTAGTAAAGGACTTACTGCAAGCGATGAATGTGTATGACACTGATTATGCTCCCTCTGGCGAATTGTTTGAATTAGGCGCTAAAGTTCAAGTGCTTAAAAAGGGTTTATTCTTTCCGGCACGGGCAAATAAATTAGTCGCTTTATATCATCAATATGAGGGAATAGAGCAAATTGATTCACAGACTCGTCAACAGATAGAGGGACGCTATTTCAAACGCTCTTTTGATGATGTTTTTAGTGAAGTACGAAGTGCTTATCCTTCAGCGGAGATTGAACGAGCCGAACGTTTGCCTAAGCACAGAATGGCTTTAATATTTAAACGATATTTTAAGGATGCGACTCGTTGGGCCTTGACAGGGAATCTTGAACATAAGGTAGACTTTCAAATTCACTGTGGGCCAGCATTGGGAGCCTTTAATCAATGGATAGCTGGAGGACCATTGATTGATTGGCGTGAACGTCATGTTGATGATATTGCTTCTTTACTAATGCAAGAAACTGCCGCTCTGCTTAATAAACGTTTTTTATTAATGCATCAGCCCCGAGTTTCTCATTAAAACTCACGTAGAAATATGTCACGCATATACTTAGATGAAGAAGATATTGCCATCATTGGCGCAAGTGTTCGACTTCCCCAGGCCGATTCACTTGATACATTCTGGACGCATTTAGCTAAAGGTAATTCGCTAATTACTAAAGTTCCTCGGGAACGATGGAATGCCGAAGAGTTATTTGGTAACCCATCAAAGGGTAATAAGACTAATAGTATTTGGGGTGGGTTTCTTCCTGATGCCGACTGCTTTGATGCGGAATTTTTTAATATATCTCCGCGTGAGGCGGTTTGGATGGATCCGCAACAACGATTTAGTTTGGAATTAGCATGGAAGGCCATTGAAGATGCTGGCTATTGTCCAAGTTCATTAGCTGGATCTCGAACTGGTGTTTATATGGGGGTTTGTCATTGGGATTATGCTGAGCTGATTGAAAAAAATCTTTCGCATGTGGATGCATATACTCCAACAGGCATAGCTTTTTCAATTATTGCGAATAGGATATCTCATTTTTTCGATTTTCATGGGCCTAGTATTGTCAACGATACAGCCTGTGCGGCTTCGATGATGTCTATTTATGAAGCTGTAAATGCCCTAAAGTCTGGTCAATGCGATCTTGCTTTGGCTGGTGGAGTGAATTTGATTTGGTCTCCAAATCATTTCATTTCCTTCTCAAAAAGTGGAATGCTATCTAAAACAGGAAGTAGTAAAGCATTTGATCAGCAGGCCGATGGTTACGTACGCGGTGAGGGTGGGGCAATGTTGCTGCTGAAAAAGGCTAAACAGGCTCGTTCAGATGGTGATCCAATATATGCGACCATTAGAGGTATAGGAAGTAATCACGGTGGGAAAACAAATTCACTAACAATAACTAATCCTGTTGCACAGGCTTCGTTAATTTCTGAAGTTTACCGTAATGCAGGAATTGACCCAGGTAGTGTTACTTACATTGAAGCCCATGGAACAGGAACTCCACTTGGGGATCCAATTGAAATTGCGGGACTAAAGCAGGCGTTTTCAATACTCCATAAAGAGAATGGTAGTGAGCCAATTGAGGGTAGTTGTGGAGTGGGATCAGTCAAGACGAATGTTGGGCATCTTGAAGGTGCTGCTGGAGTAATTGGAGTTATTAAAGTTCTTGCAGCAATGCGTCATGATGCTTTGCCAGGCAATGTTGGCTTCTCAGAGATAAATACATTAATTGATTTGAAAGGTACCCCCTTTAGAGTTCAAAGTGAACTAACAAAATGGGTTCAAGAACCTGGAAAAATACGTCGCGCAGGAGTGAGCGCTTTTGGTTTTGGTGGAAGCAATGCCCATGTATTGCTAGAAGAAGCGCTTGAAATAAATAACTCCAAACATGAAGATAAGTTATTCAACAGTACCGCTCCATTATTAATTCCATTATCCGCTCTTAATGATGAGCGCTTAAAAGCCTATGCCAAAGAATTATTGGCTTTTATACAAAACCAGCCAAATCTCTCGCCAATATTCAATTTAGCTTACACCATGCAGGTTGCTCGCAAGCAAATGGATTGCCGCATCATATTTAATGTAGAAAATTTGGACGAGTTGTGCGAGGCTCTGCATGCTTTCATTGATGGCATTGAGGATGTGCGTGTTTTTACTCAGGGAGATGTTGTTAATACTGGCAGTATCCACAACGAAATTATTGTCAATTGGTTAAATGGGAAATCGGTAGATTGGAATGCTTTATATAACGATCAGCGTCCTGGGCGTATACATGCACCAACTTATCCATTTGAGCGAAAAAGATATTGGATGGATCTATCTCAAGGTGTACGCGATGAGCAATTTGCAATACATCCTTTATTGCATCGTAATGAGTCACGACTTAATGAGCAGCGTTATCGATCAAGCTTTATTGGCCATGAATTCTTTTGGCAGGAACATCAAGTTAGCTCATTACAAGTGCTACCGGGAGTAGTCTATTTAGAAATGGCTCGTGCAGCTTATGAATATGCAGAGAAGCTAAAACCGGGAACAAAGATCAATTTTGATAATGTTGTGTGGACTAAGCCAATTATTGCTGGCACCAGTCCAGTACATGTAGATATTCTGATAGATAAAAAAGATCAGCATGAAACATCTTTTCAAATTATGGAGACAAGTAACCAGTTCCAGAATTTGCCAAATGTCCAAGGGAGGGTATCGATTCGTTTAGATGAAAATACACCAACTTTGATTGAGATCGATAGCCTGCGTATTTCTTCTAATAAAATTATTGAATCTAGTGAGCTGTATAGTCGACTGCGATCTAGTGGTATACATCATGGAGCTACATTTCAAATAGTAAATAAGTTATATCGTGGCGAAAAATTTGTCTTGGCTAACCTCAGGTTGCCTAGAAATTTACATAATTCTTTAGATAAATATTACCTTCATCCTATGTTGCTAGATGCGGCAATTCAGGCATGGATATGTTTTGATGACGAATCGCCCTCCTCTCCTGTTGTGCCTTTTGCATGTAGGCATATAGAGGTACATGCTCCATGTGAAAGCGTTATGTGGGCAGTGGTTAGACAAAGTACTACTGCTTTATCTAATCCAAAATTAAAACATTTTGATATTGATATATGTAGTAATAGTGGCGTGGTATGTTTACGCTTTAAAGATCTCGCTTTACGCGTAATGAGCGATGTTACTGTAGCTGAAACGCTTCTTTTCTCGAAAAGTGAATGGAAAGAGCGTCCTTTAATTAGCGATACAAGTCTAGTCATAGATCGTGAGACAAGTGTTTTTCTTGCAGGCTTTTCTCCTGATATTGTGGATCAAGTTTTAGAAAAGAGTCATATATCAGCCGTCATCTTAAAATATGACTTGAATATACCCATGGCTAGTTTAGTCGAGACATGGTTTATTACTCTTATAGATAGATTACGCGATGCAATTCGTTTGAAGCCAAAGTTGAACCAATATTTTATGGTATTGGTAAATGATTCTGTAGCTGAATATTTATCCGCTCCCCTCTTGGCTTTATTGAAGACTGTAGCACTTGAAAATCCTAAATTTAGCGGCTCATTAATAACATTACAGGGCCACTCTAACGTAGTGCGCATCAATGATGTTATCGAAAGCGAGAGCAAATTTGGTAATGGATTAACTCAGATTCGATATGATGAAGATAAGACTCGTTATGCTTGTACGCAAGCGTTTTTTGTTCCAGAAAAAAAGTCCTCATCTCTACTACTTGACAGGGATGGAGCTTATTGGATAACGGGCGGAGGAGGTGGACTGGGGCTACATTTTGTAGAAAGTTTAGTCTCAGCTGGTGTGACTAAAATAGTTTTGAGTGGTCGCAATTCTTCAATGACATCAAGAGTTATAGATGAATTAGCCGTCTATAGAGCAAAAGGAGTTAGGGTTGACTATCTTTCCTGTGACATTACTAAATACGAAGAAGTTCAGAATGTAATTCAGTGGATCGAGGCAAATATTGGCCCTCTGAAGGGTGTGCTACATGCTGCCGGGGTATTGAGAGATAGCTATATTCTAAAAAAGAATAATGATGAAATAAGCAAAGTATTTGCACCCAAGGTTACCGGTCTTATCAATCTAGATCAAGCCACAAAAGCAATAGACCTTGATTTCTTATTATGTTGTTCATCCATTGCCAGTGTTTTCGGAAATGCTGGTCAAGCTGATTATGCTGCAGCCAATGCTTTTATGGCAAGCTTTCTTGAGAGTCGTCAAGCCTTGGTAAAGTCTGGACAGAGAAGTGGCGCCAGTATTTCTATTGCTTGGCCACTATGGAAAGATGGGGGTATGCAAGTGGATCAATCATCCCTAATTACTCTGCATCATCATTTCGGTACTGTGCCGATGCCTACCTATGAGGGTATTAAGGCATTCGAGCAGATTCTAAATAGTAGGGTCACAACTCCAATAACAGTCTATTTCGGAGTTACTGAGAAAATTTCAAACCTTTTATCTCAAAATGATTTGGAGCTAACTCAACTAGAGGATCAGCCAATTGTTGTAGGCAGTCCACCCAATAAGCATGAGCTAGCACTCAATCTTTTGCCGTTGACAGTGACCTTCCTGAAAGAAACTCTTGCCGACCTAATACAAATGGATCCAGTCAAAATTAGATCAAATCGAAAGCTTGAGGAGTATGGACTTGACTCGATCATTATTGTAGAAATGACCAATAAGCTCGAGGAGTCTTTGGGACCGCTATCTAAAACCCTCTTTTTTGAATATGTAGATTTAGATAGTGTGGCCACTTATTTAATTGAAGAGCATGGCCCAGCTCTACAGAATCTTTTAATAAATGAACAATTTATACCCCTAGAAGATGTCATCAATAAATCGGAAGATGAAATACTAAATTTTTCGTCCGCTGATGACATAGTTCTTGAAGAAAAAAAAGTAAATGATAATAGCCATGATATTGCAATCATAGGGTTATCGTTGCGAGTAGCTAAGGCTGATGAGCAAAATGCATTCTGGGAAATGCTGTCAAAAGGGCAGCATGGATTCGAAAAATACCCTGAGCAACGTTGGGATCATGAGAAATTACTATATCCCGAACGAGATGTGCTTGGAAAATCAGTAGCCCAAACTGGCGCTTTTCTCAACGGAGTTGATGAGTTTGATCCAAGATATTTCCGAATATCTCAATCTGAAGCAGAGCTTATGTCACCAGAGGTTCGACTCTTTCTGCAAAGTGCTGTTGAGGCTTTTGAAGATGCAGGTTATTCGCGCGAAACTATGCTCTCTAAATATGGTGGGGATGTTGCTGTAATAGTTGGATCCATGACCAATGAATATGATTTATTTGGTTTTCAGAATATGTTAATGCGTGGCTCTTTAGCAAGTGGGAGTTACACAGGAACAGTTCCTAATATGGTTTCATATTTTTATGGGTTTACCGGGCCATCCTATTTTCTAGATACCATGTGTTCTGCATCAGCTACTTGTGTTCATGAGGCAGTTCATATGTTGCGTGCTGGTCGCTGCAAGATGGCACTCGCAGGAGGTGTGAGCCTGCTATTGCATCCACAGAAACTGATTGCAACATCCCAAGAGCATTTCACAACAAAAACTGCTGAAGTTATTAGAGGTTATGGGGTAGGAGCAGATGGGACTATCCTCGGCGAGGGCGTGGGAGCAATAGTATTAAAAACTTTAGCTGATGCCAAGCGTGATAACGACCATATTTATGCGATCATCAAGGGAACTGGCATTAGTAATGCAGGCGTTCGTAATGGCTTCACTGTTCCAAACCCAAATCAACAAGCAAGGGCAATTCAAGAAGCTCTCGATGATGCAGGAGTTGATCCATGTTCGATTGGATATATTGAGGGCCACGGCTCAGGAACTGCGCTAGGCGATCCAATTGAGATTAAGGCACTTACCCAGGTTTACTCAAAATATTCCTCAGATCTACAGTTTTGCCCAATTGGTACTGTTAAATCAAACATTGCTCATCTCTTAGGTGCCTCTGGGTTGGCGGGTATAGCTAAGGTATTAATGCAAATTAAGCATAAGCAATTGGCACCTTCCTTGCATGCCGAAGTTCTCAATCCAAATATACCATTTGCAAAAACTCCTTTTTATGTTCAACGTGAACTTACAACCTGGAAAAGACTGAAAGATTCTGCTGGACTGCCAATACCAAGACGGGCTGGTGTTACTTCAATTGGTGCGGGTGGAATGAATTCTCATATTATCCTAGAGGAGTACTTAGACACTACAGTCAGCAAGACTGTAGTAGAAAAGCCTGAGTTATTAGTATTCTCGGCAATGACACCTTTAGCGTTGCAGAATTCAATTGAACGTTTGCATGCTCAAATGTTGGATGAACCTTCGCTTGAGCTTTCTAACATCGCATTTACTCTTCAGGTAGGAAAGAATGAGTTACCCTGTCGCTTGGCAATCATATGCGATAGCCGGAGTTCATTGTTATCAACTTTGCAGAAGTATTCTGTAGAGGTACCACAGAATGGAACGTGCCTATATTATGTTCCAACAATTTTAGAGTCTGATTTTATTGTTGACCCTGAATTGGTAGCTAAAGCAATTAGTACAAACGATCTTGATCGATTAGCGCAATATTGGGTTAATGGAATAAAAATTGATTGGTTTCAATTGCATCTTAAAGATCAGCCAAAACGCGTTTCACTACCATCCTATCCATTTGAAAAAATTCGTTGTTGGTACGAGTTATATCCTGATGCGCCTTCAGTAACTCACCCTTTAGGTAGTAAATTAAAGTTGCATCCATTTATTGGGATGAATAATTCTGATCTTTCTGGGATGCGCTATACAACTCAAATATATTTGAATGAAATGCTTGATTACGCCTATAAGATAGGGCGAAATCAAAGCGTATTGCCATTAGTGCTGCCTGAAATATTTATGGCGGCGATACAGATCGCAGGCTTCAATTCATCTTCAGTAATGAGTGGCTTAAGGGTCTTGCAAGTGCCTAGTTGGGAGGATATTTCTCGTTTAGAGATTCAAGTTAAATTGTTGGATGAAAATACTATAGATATAGTTCTTAATGCAAGTGACCAAGGTGATAAATGGTACCCACTGGCTTATGCTAAAGCAAGTAAGCAAAAAAATACTGTAAAAATAGATCCTATTTCTATAGGGCTAACTCGTTCCGGCACAAAAATAATAGAGCGAGAAGCATGGTATGCAGGCTTAGCAGATGTGGGCATGCATTTTGCCCCTTTTCTTGAAGTATTGAAATGTGCTTATATGCATCAAGATGGATCAGTTCTTTGCGAATTAATGCCATCCTTTTTACAGCAAGATTATTCTAAAGCTAACATTCGATTACCTTCATATTTACTTGGCGTTGCATACCAAAGTATTATTTTGAGCATGCCGCAAGGTGCCACATTAGCACTCGATGAGATTGGAAGAGTGCTCGTATTTGATTCTGAAGCTAAGTATGTTTTAGTAAAATTAGGTAAAAGTCAAGAATATAGAGACATTCTATTCGTTGACGAGCATGGTGATATATCAGCAATTCTGGAAGATGTAAAAATGCTTCCAGCTCATCAGATTGGGCAGTTATCCAGGCAGCAGGAATTCTCTCTTTCTGTAAAGCAATTTAGTCCCTCGACTTCTGACTCTTTGAACGATGGGGTACCTCTAATAGCTGATGATTCTAAACAGCTAGAGCTTGAATTGCGTGATGTAGTAGCAAGGCTATTAAAATTTCCAGTAACAGAGGTTAGCGCGCGCGCACATTTTTTTGATCTTGGCTTCGACTCAATATCACTTACACGACTTGCGACAGAAATAAATACTATTTATGGAACCTCGCTTAACCCATCTATTTTTTTTGAATATGAAGATATTCAAGCATTAAGCTCACATTTAAGGGTGCGTTATGCAGTGAACTCCAAGAATGTAATAGTTCCTGCTGAGATCAAAGAATCCAATCTAATAAATAATCAATTATCTAAAGATGAACAATATTTAGAGGAGATTGATCAAAGTTCAAAAACTGAGGCAGCCTCGAGTGCACCAATAGCTATTATTGGAATGTCAGCACGCTTGCCTGGAGCAAATACACCGCAAGAGTTTTTCAATCACCTTTTAGCAGGTCACGATCTCGTCGGAAATCTACCGTTTGAGCGTTACTCAGAGCCCTATCTTAAGCGTATTCTCAGCGCAGAATTTCCGCAATTCGGAGCCTTTCTTCAAGATATAGATTCTTTTGATGCGGAGTATTTTAATATTTCGCCGCACGAAGCTCAGCGAATGGATCCGCAGCAAAGGTTAATGCTTGAAACAGCAGTGCATGCTCTTGAAGATGCAGGCTATGCACCAGAACAATTGCCATCAGATACTGGTGTTTTTATAGGTGTTAGTGGACATGATTACGCCTCACTACTGCAGGCTTATGGAATTGAGACGGATGGCTTTGTAGCAACTGGGAATTCACTTGCAATGGTTGCCAATAGAATTTCTTATAAATTGAATATTCATGGTCCAAGTCAGGCAATAGATACTGCTTGTTCTAGCTCTTTAGTGGCTATTCTTCGAGCAGTAGAATCCATTCGCTCTGGGCAATGTAGTGCTGCAATAGTTGGCGCAGTTAATCTTGCTTTAAGTCTCGAAGGTTTTGAGGGCCCCTACAAAGCTGGAATGCTTAGTCCTACAGGACGATGCCATTCATTTTCATCCAAGGCAGATGGTTATGTACGTGGTGAAGGAGTAGTTGCGCTGCTAATAAAGCCTTTGCATTTGGCAGAGCGGGATGGTGATCAAATTATAGGCGTTCTACTAGGGGGAGCTGAGAACCATGGCGGTCATGCAGGCTCATTAACTGCTCCTAATACCCATGCTCAGGCCGACTTAATTAAAAGGGCTATGGCTGGTATTGATCCAACTACTATTGGATATATTGAGACCCATGGTACCGGTACGATTCTTGGGGACCCAGTTGAAATTAATGGGTTACAACAGGCCTATCGTAGCTTGATGAGTTCAAATCGACCAATTGCGCCTAGTATTGGGCTTGGCTCAGTCAAGTCTAATATTGGTCACTTAGAGGCTGCCGCTGGTCTTGCTGGTGTAGTTAAAGTATTGATGGCAATGCGGGCCGGTGAATTGCCAGCCACTCTCCATTGTGAAGAGATAAATCCCCATATTTCTCTAGAAGGCAGCCCATTTTATTTTGTAAAAGCTCGACAAGAATGGCCGCGTAATCTTGATAATGAAAAAAAGATAGTATTGAGACGGGCTGCAGTGAGTAGTTTTGGATTTGGGGGAAGTAATGCACATTTAATTCTAGAAGAGTATCCCATCAAAGAGGGTTTTCGTCGCCAAGCTCTCCCGTTACATCGTTTTTCTAAAACGCGTTTTTGGATACCTAATCTAAATTTATCTGAAGAAACGGTGATGCTTAAACCGGAATGGGTATTGTCACCACTCTCCAGAAAAGTATTTACATCTCCAAACCTGCACATTATTTTCCCTTGTGAAATTTCAATTCCAAAAATTTCAACATTGAAATGCGAAGTAATTAATGTTGAGAATGTCATGGGTGATATCAGTCAGCGCTATATATCAACGGCCATTGAATTATTTAAGATATTGCAAAAACTTCTACAAAGACCTGATTCTGATACTTATTTAGTTCAGCTTGTGGTACCGCTTGACGGTGAAAAAGAATTATATGAGGGCTTAGGGGCTATGCTTGATAGTGCGTGCGCTGAGTGTCCACGACTACTAGCCCAAGTAATTAGCGTATCTTCTTCAACCTCCTCTAATCAATTAGAGGATATTCTTATCCAAGAATCAAGACAGGTAGGTGAGCGGCGGATAAGGTATGTTGATGGACAGCGTTTTGTCCGTCGTTGGAATGATTTAGCTAATTCGCTGCCAGTAGCGAAACCTGATCCATGGCGTGATGGAGGAGTGTATCTTATTAGCGGAGGTCTTGGCGCATTAGGACGCACAGTAGCAAAGCACATCACTACTCATTATAAAAATATTACGCTAATTTTACTTGGAACAATTCCATTAAATCAGGAGCGTACTGAATTCATCGGTAATTTGAAGACAAATAGTGCGAAAGTAAATTATCACCAACTCAATCTTGAGGATTTTGAGGCTACGGCTAGAATTGTGAATGATTGTGTAAATTCTTTTGGTAATTTACATGGTGTGATACATTGTGCAGGCACTCATCAAGATGCTGCAATAGTATTTAAAACAAATCAGCAGGTCGATGATGTAATGAGGTCTAAAGTGAGTGGCGCATATTCACTTGATAGAGCTTGCAGCAATCTAAATCTTGATTTTTTTGTGATGTTCTCCTCTCTTGCAGGCGCAGTTGGTAATGCCGGTCAAGCAGATTATGCAGCTGCTAATGGCTTTCTGGATGCGCTAGCATCGTTCCGTAATAATTCAATGCGGTCTATTTCTTGGCCATTATGGCGCGATGGTGGTATGAAGGTGAGTGCAAGCTACGAGCAAGCATTTTTTGAGAAAATGGGTCAGAGAGCTCTATCCTCAACCGCAGGGTTAAATTCTTTAAGTACTTTAATTAGCGTTAGCGCTCCCAATGTCGCTGTAATTGCGGGTGATTCTAAGCGTATTCGCTCATTCTTTGATTCTGTATCAAGTCAAACTAATGAAGTTATATCCCATAGAGAATTTTCTAATACTGCAGATGAAGATCTCTCAGCTTTAATTGATCACGTTGCACTTCATCTAGGAAGATTATTAGCAAAGTTAACAGGTATGAAAGCAGATGAAATTCAGGGTGATACACCTTTAGAGGTATATGGAATTGATTCACTGCTGATTACTAACCTAAATAAATCCCTGAGCTCAACTTTTGAAAATTTAAGTAAGACCTTATTTTTTGAACATCGAACGCTAACGCAAGTGGCACGATATTTGGTAAATACGCAAAAACTAGCCTGCGTTAATTGGGTTGGCTATCAAAGCAATCAAAAGCTAGATACAGTGAGATTAGAAGCAGGTTCAGAGATTACCGACAAGATTCCATCTAGCCGAATAGCTAAAGTGGATATTAACGAGCCAATTGCTATTGTTGGAATGAGCGGTCAATATCCTAAAGCCCCTGATCTCCAGAAATTTTGGCAAAACCTTACTCAGGGTATAGATGCTGTTTCCGAAATACCCATGGATAGATGGCCGCTCCAAGATTTTTATAATCCTGATTCCTCTAAAGCAGTTGAGAGTGGTCAAAGTTACTCTAAGTGGGGCGGCTTTCTTGAGGATTTTGCAAAATTCGACCCATTATTTTTCCGTATTGCACCACGTGATGCTCTTGCAATGGATCCACAAGAGCGTTTATTTTTAATGAATGCTTGGGCTGCCTGTGAGGATGGGGGATATACGCGTTTACGTTTTGCGCAACAGCATGATTCGCGTGTGGGCGTATTTGTTGGAATTACGAAAACAGGTTATGCCCTATATGAACCATTTCTTACCGAAACGGGCACCACAGTTCGTCCCAGTACGTCTTTTAGTAGTGTTGCTAATCGAGTTTCGCATGTGTTTGATCTCAATGGTCCCAGCATGCCTATTGATACCATGTGCTCCTCTTCGCTTGTTGCAATTCATCAAGCATGTGCTAGCCTGTATTCAGGTGAGTGTGAAATGGCAATTGCTGGAGGCGTCAATCTATACCTACATCCCTCTAATTATATTGAGCTTAGCGCGTCAAGGATGCTCAGTCCCGATGGACAGTGCAAAAGTTTTGGAGATGAAGCCAATGGATTTGTGCCGGGTGAGGGCGTTGGATGTGTTTTGCTTAAACCTTTGTCGTATGCTATCGCCGATGGCGATAATATTCATGCGTTGATCCGCTCGAGTGCTGTTAACCATGGCGGCAAAACAAATGGCTATACCGTTCCTAATCCTACGGCACAAAGTGAGGTAGTGCGTATAGCCTTAGATAAAGCTGGAATTGATGCACGCTCAGTTACATATATTGAGGCTCATGGTACTGGCACCGAATTAGGTGACCCAATAGAGATACAGGGATTAACAAATGCTTTCAGAGTTGATACAGCAGAATGTGGATTTTGTGCAATAGGATCAGTTAAATCGAATATTGGGCATCTCGAGGCTGCGGCTGGCATTGCAGGTCTAACAAAGATAGTTTTGCAAATGAAGCATGGCACATTAGTACCTAGCTTACATGCAGAAAAGGAAAACCCCAATATACAGTTTTCTGAATCACCCTTTGATATTCAAAGAAAATTGCAACCTTGGTATCCAAAGGCAATCAAAATTGATGGAGTGATTAAAAATCAATCACGTATTGCTGGCGTATCTTCTTTTGGCGCTGGAGGGACTAATGCACATCTGATCATAGAGGAATGGCCATCAAGCACATATGGTAGTCAAGATTTAAATAGGATGTCTTTTACAGAAAATAGACTTTCACTTCCTATTCTTTTATCAGCAAAAGACTCAATAAAACTTCGTGAAATGGCATTAAATTTATTGGCTGTATTAGAAGGGTCGGATAGTGAAATTCAATTGCACAATACTTCTAGCATTTCTGCCGTTAGCATAAGTGAAATTGAAGCCGTAATCCAAGAGGCAATTGCAGAGATTTTGAGCGTATCAAAAGCTGATCTCAATACAGATGAACAGTTTACAGAATATGGAATTACATTGCTACATTTGCATGCAATTCGAAAAATACTTGAAAATAGATTTGGGATTGTATTAAGTAAAACCGATTTTTCTCTTTCGAGAAATATTGCCGATTTAATCAATCTTATGTCTACGATATTGACATCAAGATTGGAGAATTCCTCTAAATTAGACTTGAGAGATATTGCCTATACTCTAGCCCATCGTGAGCAAATGACTGCTCGCCTAGGTATCGAGGCCTCTACATTAGCTGAATTAAAAACTAAGTTAAAAGCATTCCTAGATCAAGAAATTGTAAGTGGTATTTTTATCGCCGCGCAAGAAAAGGCTTTGGTAGCATTAAATAACGATGGGGATTTTAATGACTCACTTTCACGCTTATTGACTAAAGGACGCATTGGAAAGGTCTTGGATTTCTGGGCTCAAGGTATGAGCATTGATTGGATTAATTTATTTCCCTCCCTGCGAGGAAATATCATTTCATTGCCAACCTACCCCTTTTCTTCGGAGCAGTTTTGGATTCCTTCGCCAATGAGTTATGTGTCTGTTGCTGAGTTAGTTGGAACTGCAAAGGTTGATGAAGAGCGCACGGCTTTATTAGCTGACAGCCTTGAGCTTCAACGCCAATTAACACTTCTCGTAAATGCGATTCTAGAAGAAATTCCTAAGGATAGAATTGTTTCTGCTTATAAGGACTGGTACCAGTCAATCAAACTTTCACTTGAGAGCAGTGAAATAGATAATCGTGGTGCTTTAGAGACTGCTTGGGCACTCTGGGACCAATATTCTAATATTGCACATGCCCACGGTGGACCGGTTGCTCAAATTACTCTTGCAGAAACTGTATTACATTCTCTTCCTTCAATTCTCACAGGATCGCAGCTTGCTACAAGCATAATATTTCCAGAAGCTAATATGTCTTTGGTGGAGGCTGTTTATAAAGAAGATAGAGTGGCGAGTCGTTTTAATGTGACTCTTGGTTTAGCAGCCTGTAATTTTATAAAACAAAGATTGCGTCAAAATCCTTCTAAGCCTATACGCATTTTAGAAATTGGAGGGGGCACAGGCTCGTCTACAAGTATTTTGTGCTCAACTTTGTCACCTTTTACAGATTCCATTGAAGAATATTTATTTACAGATATTTCACGTGCTTTTTTAATAAGAGCAGAACGCAATTTCACTGAGAATATGCCTTATTTCAAAACTGCACTATTAGATATAGAGCGACCACTGAATTCTCAGAATATAGATCTGGGTGCATATGATCTTGTAATTGCTTCAAATGTTCTTCATGCTACTCAGGATATGCACTCTACGCTAGCAATAGTTCGCACCGCTATGGCAGATGATGCACTGTTATTAATAAATGAGATTAATCATGGAACCATGTTTACTCATGTTACATTTGGATTGCTTGATGGATGGTGGAAGTTTCAAGATAAACATCTCAGAATTCCTGGCACTCCTGCATTGAATACTCAAACATGGAGAGGAATCTTAGAGTCCTCAGATTTTGAATGGGTTGCGGCAAGCCCTAATTCTGAACAGGCATTGGGGCAGCAGATTATTGCAGTTCGCGCAAAATCTAAAAATATTATTGTTGACCAATCTAAAGTAACAGCAATAGATAAGGAAGGTTTTAAGAAATCTAACTTTTCACCAGATATAACAACCGTACCATCTGGCAGTCAATTGATTGACAGCTTGGAACAACAATATCAATTCAGTGGTTTAAGAGATGCAATTTTGAATTCTCTCAGTGAGACCCTTAATATCGCTAAATCATCAATAGATACTCAATTATCTTTTGCTGATTACGGTCTTGACTCCATTCTTGCAGTTGAGCTTGCACAAAAATTACGAACAAGCCTAGGGATAGACCTTGAGGTTACACGATTATTTGACTTCTCTAGTGTTAAACAGCTTGAATCTTTTATCGGTAGTGAATATGCAGATACTTTAAGTAAGCCAACTCTTGCTGTTCAGGCGTTTACCAATAATTATGATCTAAGTAGCAAACCTAGCGATTTTGTTGATGAAATTTCCCCGAAGAAAGTTCCCAGTACTAATAATGAAAAAATTGCCAGCCCAATTTCTCTCTCTTTAAAGCGTGAGCCTATAGCTATAGTAGGGATGAGTGGTCGTTTTTCAGGATCTAAAAATGTTGAAGAGCTCTGGGCGCATTTATTAGCTGGACATGATTTAGTGACCCCTGTTTCTCGCTTTGATCTTTCGTCTTTCTATAAAGATGCTTCATTAGGATCTTATTGTGACCGTGGGAGCTTTATTGATGGCGTTGATAAATTTGACCCTGTTTTTTTCTCTATTTCTGGTCTTGAGGCCACCTATATGGATCCTCAGCAAAGGCTTTTTCTTGAAGAAGCGTGGAAGACTTTAGAGAGTGCGGGACATGCAGGTTTAGATATGATCGGACGCCGCTGCGGTGTATTTGTTGGATGCAGCTCAGGTGATTATCAAGAGCTATTTGCTTCTCAGCCACCAGGACAGGCATTTTGGGGAAACACCAGCTCACTGATCCCGGCTCGTATTTCTTATTTTCTTGATTTCAAAGGTCCTGCGATAGCAGTAGATACTGCTTGTTCGAGTTCACTAGTAGCGGTTCAATTGGCCTGTCAGAGTATATGGAGTGGTGAATCTGAAATGGCCTTAGCTGGCGGAGTCTTTGTACAGTGCACTTCGCGTTTTTACCGTTATGCAAATCAAGCTCAAATGCTATCTTTAAGTGGTCGTTGCGCAGCATTTGGAAATCATGCCGATGGTATTGTTCCAGGAGAGGCTGCAGCTGCAGTATTGCTGAGACCTTTAGCGGACGCCCTGGCAGATGGCGATAATATTTTGGGTGTAATTGCAGGTGTTGGTACAAATCAGGATGGCACAACCAATGGTATAACTGCGCCAAGTGGAGTTTCACAAGAGCAATTATTACGACAAATATATTCTGAGTTTAATATTAATCCTGCTGAAATCAGCATGGTTGAGGCTCACGGAACCGGCACCCCTTTAGGGGACCCAATTGAATTTTCAGCTCTGGATAGAGTGTATACATCTAGCTCTTCACATAAGCATTATTGTGCTCTTGGGTCAGTAAAATCAAACTTAGGTCATGCCACTACTGCGGCTGGCATTACAGGTTTAATTAAAGTATTGCTAGCCATTAAGCATGAACGAATTCCGCCTACAATTCATTTGGATGGCCTTAATCCTGCTATACACCTGGAAAATAGTGCTTTTTATCTAAACGATAAGCCGATTGAGTGGGCCCCATCATCTGAGGCTAATCGACTTGCTGCAATTAGCTCATTTGGATTTAGTGGTACAAATGCACATCTTGTTATTCAAGAGCCACCACCATTAGAGGCCCATGAGAATCTCCGTCCTGCCTATTTAATAGCACTCTCAACACGGAGTGAGGCACAACTTAAGCAGTACGCTAAAGATTTACTTGAGTTTTTAGAGCTTACTCAGGTATCTAACTGTGCAGATCTTGCATTTACATTGCTCGCTGGTCGGCGGCCCCTTTCTCATAGACTTGCAATAGTAGTGACAAGTCTTGATGACTTACGTACCAAATTATATCAATGGCTTAATAATGGTTCTGCATCTGGCGTAGAGATGAGATTGATTGAGTCTGAATTAGATGAAGAGCCATCAGATCTCGAGAGTGCAAATACTATCATTCAGACAGTACGTAACTACACGCTTCTAGAGAATGAAGAATATTTAAACTGCTTGAAGCAGTTGAGTGAACTCTTTTTGAGGGGTAGCAAAGCTAGATTAGATTTGCAATTCGATCAATCCAAGCATCGGCGATTAGCTCTCCCAACATATCCTTTTAAGTCGGATCGTTATTGGGTAGGTGGGGACGTCCCCGTTAATGATTTTTTTCCAATTATCAAACAAGGTGATAAAAATTCAAGAAATCAAAATATTTATCTAGATTTGAAACAATCAAGCTTAGAAAACACATCGACTGAGTTAGTAAGAAAAAAAGTGCTATTGCAACCCATTCAGGAGTCTGATGAAGGTAGGGGGTTATTTTCAATATCCAGGGCCCCTGACCGTGAGGGCATTCGACACCTGATCACTGATGGCTCTTGGTCTGCAGAATTTCAAGAGGCGCTTGTTAGGGAATTGGAAATTGCAGGTCGGAACGAAGCTATTAAAGCTGTTTTCATCAACGCTAATTCCCCATGGAATGATTCTAGCCATTTTTCGGTAATTGAAAATAGATTACCTAAACTTACCTTCGAATGTTCAATTCCAATTGTTGCAGCTGTTAAGGGTGGGGCATCAGGCAGAGGATTAATGTTTCTATTGCTCTGCGATTTTGTAATATTAGATAGCCATGGACAATATGGCTTTCCTCCGTTAGACATAACTGAAGATTTCGAATTTTTTCAACGGTACTTAGATGTCAATATTGCAAAGAGAATCTTAGGAAATAGTACCTTCATGACTGGTCTAGAATGCCAGTCCTGTAGAACGGGGATGATTGCAGTTGATCAAAATCAAATGAGTGATTATGCACTTGAGATCATTCATCATTTAGTTGCTATTCCTCGATTGTCTCTGGTTCTATTGAAGCAGCATATGAGGAAAAACTCATTTGAGTTTCTTGATTTAAAAATGACCCCTCTTTCGATTCCTTTAGAGAAGTTAACATCTAATCCGGAGCATCGCCAGGATATTTCATTAAAGACAACCGTTGTTAGGCTAGAAGTTTTTGATGATGGAGTTGCAGTGATTCATATGCGCGAGGAAAAGCAGAAAAATTCATTTAACGATGCATTAATGAATGGTTTGATAGAAGTTTTTGAACGTATATCTCAAATGCCAGAATTAAAAGTATTGGTACTTACTGGATATGGAGCTTATTTTGCTTGTGGTGGAACTCATGAGGGCTTGGAAAGCCTTCAAAGTGGAAAATCTAAATTTACAGATTTAAAAGTCTATACGCTTCCAATTGAATGTGAATTACCAGTTATTGCGGCAATGCAAGGACATGCTATTGGGGCTGGCTGGTCGTTGGGCATGTTTTGTGATGAAACATTGTTTAGTTTAGAGAGTATCTATCACAGTAATTACATGCGGTTTGGTTTTACTCCTGGCGCAGGCGCAACATTCATCTTTCCAGAACGACTGGGTGATCATTTAGGTAGAGAAATATTATTTACTGCAGCAGAGTATAGAGGGCACACTCTATTAGAACGGGGCGTTGGCATAACTGCAATACCAGGGGCGGAAGTTCTAACACAAGCTCTTAAGCGAGCTCACCAGTTAGCTCGATCTTCGCGTGAAGAGCTTATTTTTCAAAAAGCTGGTAAAAGACGTTTAATTTCAGCGCGTCTTGAAGAGATATTTGTAAAAGAGTTATCTATGCATGAAAAAACCTTCATTGGAAATAGGAAGGTATTAGAAAAAATTAATCAACATTTTTCTGAAGGCGCTTCAGTAAGCATTAATGCTGATCTGTCTTTAGCTAAACCAAGAAGTTCTAGTAGGAATGTTAATAAGAGCGACCCCTTGGATGTTCGCTCTAAGTTGCTTTCGACATTGGCCGAAGAATTAATGATTGATGTTTCAGAAATTTCAGATGCATCTGGGTTTCTTGCGCTTGGACTAGACTCAATACTAGCCGTAACTTGGATAAGAAAAATAAATCATATATTTGATTTAAATTTACCCGCAACAGTTGTATATAGACATCCTACAGTAGGTGCATTTATTGCTCATATTAAGGATTTGTCTGTCAATTTGGTGGCTGAAGAAGTAAATCTGGGTTTTCTATCAAACACAGAGTCTAATATTTCATATGAAGCTCCTATTAATTCTTTCTTAGGCAAACTTGATGCTACCGAATGGATTCGAGATGAATTAGTTAAATCCTTGGCAAGCGAACTCATGATTGATTCTACTGAGATTCGTGCTCAATCTACATTTTTAGATCTAGGTCTTGATTCTATTTTGGCACTGATTTGGGTAAGAAAAATAAATTCAATATTTGACATTAGTCTGCCAGCAACAGTTGTCTATATGCATCCAACAGTAAATGTACTTGCAGAACATATTAAAACGCTGATCAAAAATAATTCGCTCTTATTGCGTGATGATGCACTCACTAATCAGAATACTCATGAAACAATACAAGCCGAAAAGTTCAATGCATTGTTAGAGTTAGATTCTGAACTTAAGAGTATCAATACCCAAGAAAAATTTGAACCTGAGGATTTGAATAGACACAAATCATTGCCGAAATTTATAAATCGTGAGTCTTCAGATGCCATTGCTATCATTGGTGCCTCGGGGAGGTTTCCCAAAGCCTTAAATCTTGTAGATTTCTGGAAAAATATTAGCTCTGGACGAGATTGCATTGAGGAGGTTCCATTTGATCGATGGGATGTTTCTAAATACTATGATTCTGATCCAACTGCACTAGAAAAATCTTATTCTAAGTGGATGGGTAGCATCGATGATATTGATAGATTTGATGCTGATTTCTTCAACATCAATCCACGTGAAGCAGAGTTGATGGATCCACAGCAGCGTTTATTTCTTCAGCATGCCTGGCATGTAATTGAGAACGCTGCTATTTTACCCTCAGAATTAGCAGGTTCCCAATGTGGCGTTTTTGTAGCCAGCGGAAATAGTGGTTATTCTGAACTAGTTAAAGCGCGAAATGCTTATAGCTTAATAGGAAGCTCTGGCTCTATTTTGGCTGCGCGAATTGCTTATATTTTAGATCTTCACGGCCCATGTATTTCTATTGATACCGCATGCTCAAGTTCTCTTGTTGCAGTTACTCAGGCATGTAATAGTCTTTTGCTCGGCGAAGTTGATCTTGCCATAGCTGGAGGTGCATGTATATTGATTGGGCCTGATATGCATATTGACACTTCAAAAGTGGGTATGCTATCTCCTGAAGGACGTTGTTTCGCTTTTGATAGCAGGGCTAATGGTTTTGTGCCTGGCGAAGGTATTGGTGTTGTGCTGCTAAAACGTTTGGCCGATGCTGAACGAGATGGAGATCCGATCCGTGGAATTATCCGAGGCTGGGGTGTCAATCAAGACGGCAAAACAAACGGCATTACTGCGCCAAATCCACAGGCACAGAGTCGTTTAATTGGGGATATTTATAATAAATTCTCCATTGATCCCGCCACAATTAGCCTAATTGAAGCGCATGGGACCGGTACAGCGCTTGGTGATCCTATTGAGATTGAAGGATTAAGTGAAGTTTTTGGTGTTCTTTCAGAGAAGCAAAGCTATTGCGCTATTGGTTCAGTAAAGGCTAATGTTGGCCATTTGCTCGCGAGCGCGGGTATCGCCGGCGTTCTTAAAGCATTGCTAGCTTTGGAATATCAAAAGCTACCCCCAAGCGCAAATTTCAAAGTACAGAATAGCCATATTCAGTTGGATAACACCCCATTTTACATAAATCAAGAGTTAAAAAATTGGGATAAAGTTAGCTCTACACCTAGGCGTGCTGCAATTAGTGCATTTGGATTTAGTGGAACTAATGCACATCTGGTCCTTGAAGAAGGTCAATCAGTTGATACTAATTTGCATACTGAAAATAAATTACCATTAATAAGTAAGTATATTTTTGTTCTTTCTGCAAAAACAAAAGAACAGTTGATTGATTATGTGTTCTCTATCAAAAATTTTGTTGAATCTAAGTTTGATATTAGCCTTGGAAATCTAGCGCACACGCTACAAGTTGCTAGGCAAGTTTACGATGCAAGAATTTCTTTTGTATTTAATAGCAGAGAAGATTTATTAGAGAAGCTATCTCGGATTATTCAATCACAATTTAATAATGATATTTACTTAGAAGCAGAAGGCAAACCAATCTCTGCTCTATTTAGTAATGATGAAGACATTGCTTTGCTGTTGGAGTCATGGTTCGCCTCTAATAGTGTGGAAAAAATTTCTCAATTATGGGTATCGGGAGTAAAAATTAATTGGATGAAGCTACAGGATGCTTGTCTACACAGACGCATTGGTTTGCCTGGCTATCCCTTTGCAAGAACTCGACATTGGATTGATGCTGAAGATTCTTTACAAATTTCTTCGCCTCAGATAGTCGAAGAAATACATGTGATGCCTCAGTTTAGTAACTCTTCAAAAACCTTAAACGGATCTGAGTCCTGGTTGAATCGATATGAAATTGATGGTGAAAAATTACTACCAGGATTCTTCTATCCGGCGATGGCCCTAGCCGCTGCAGAAAAAGCAACTACTAAAAAGGTGGTTGGTTTAAAGAACTTAGTTTGGGGTAGCCCGGTAGCAATTAACGGGCATGCTCGTGAATTGCAGGTCGTGATTGAATCTGATGAGCATGGTTTGATTTACCATATTTCAGCAGATGGAGATGAAACAGTAGCCTACCATGTAGGTGAAGTAATACTCGATTTTAATGAAGGATACTGGCCTGCAGAATTTGACTTGAAGGAAAATCTTTCTGCTACCGATATAACAAAAAAATTCATTAAATTTTCTAAGCGCGAAACTCTAATGAATTTCGATATTAGTAGTGTTTTACTTAATGAACTGCAACTTATAGCTCGGGTTAGTCAAAAAGATCGGACTACTAAGATAGCCCCATCACTCCCTCTTAATTTCATTTGGGATTTATATTCTTTTTATATGATGGAATGTATAGATATAGAAAGTATTGAAACTGTACAGAATAAAAATAAGAAATTAGCAACTCATTTTCCATTCATGTTGAATTCAATTCAGCAAGATGGACCTTTGCCAGATGATTTCATTATTCGAGTTTGGTCAAACAGTGCAAATCGATCAGTAAATATAGAGATATTTGATTCTGATGGTAAGCCAAAATTAGTTTTGGATGGCTTAATGGCTGAAGACTATAGCAATCTCTCGCAAATTAGACTTCAGTAGAAAAATTCCATGAATATTCTTAAAAAAGTAGCAATCATAGGCGGCGGCCCTACTGGAATAGGAGTTGGACGCGAGCTTAAAGAGGCAGGGATTGCTTTTGATTTATATGAGTCCGAAGATGATTTTGGCGGCGTATGGAATAGCTCGGCTGAGTGTGGGAGAACCTACCCAAGTTTACATTTGATATCACCAAAATTTAATACGCAAATACCTGATTTCCCAATGCCTGAAAGCTATGCCCAATATCCACGGCATGACAAGATGCTTGAATATATTCGTGCATATGCTCTTCATTATGGGATATATGATCATACCTATTTTAACTCTCGAGTAATATCACTTAAGCCAATGGATGGAAACTGGCAAATTATTACTGAAAATGGAAAAAAAGAAATATATGGATTAGTTGTTATTTGTAATGGATTACAACGTAAACCGCGATATCCGGATTTTGCTATCCCCGGTCAATTTAGCGGCGATATATTTCATACTTGTCAATATAAGTCTCCAAATCAGCTCAAGCAAAAGAGAGTCCTAGTCATTGGAGCGGGAAATTCAGGTTGCGATATTGCCGTAGACGCAGTACATCACGGCAGTGCAGTTTTTCATAGTACTCGTCGTGGCTATTATTATCAACCAAAGTTTATTGGGGGCAAACCAACTCCGCAGTGGATGATGGAATTGGGAGGTAAATTTTCTAGCAAAGCAGAAACTTTAGCCTATATTGAGCAGGTATTCCGTTTGGCTGGTTTTGATGGCCAAGACTATGGACTTTTGCGACCAGACTATCCACTAGATGCCGCACACCCCATTATGAATTCTCAAATTCTTTACTACATTGGACATGGGGATATTGTCCCGAAAGGGGAAGTTTCTCGATTTGACGATAAGCAAATATGGTTTAAGGATGGCTCCAAGGAAAAGGTAGATGTAGTTATCTATGCGACAGGTTACGACAGAGATTTTCCTTTTATTGATTCTGCTTTACTAGAATGGTCTTCTGCTATTCCAGATTTATTCTTGCATTCAACTCCGCGCAATCTGGATAATCTCTTATTTATGGGTTTCATTAATGCAGCTGGTGGTCTTGGTGACGGTTTGAAGACGCAGGGCTCTTATGTTGTGAGTTATACGCGTGCTTATTTTGGTCAAACTGATGGGCTAAAGAAATTTCTAAATGCAAAACGAAATGATGTGCCTGATATTGGACAAAATTACTTTGTGAAATCACATCGACATTTATGGGAAGCCGATCTTTGGAAGTTACTTGCACAAATGCGTAAGTACAGAGATATGCTGGATGAAGTGTCTGAAAGTGCAAGAGTCTAATTATGACAAATAGTCAAGATCAATCCAAGTTGGAGGCATCCAACTTAAATGGATCATTAGAGTCAAAGATGTCTGATTTAATTGATCAGGAGCTCCGTGTTCTGGCAAATATCCATTCCCAAGTTTTAAAAACTAATAATTCACCAGTTGGATTTGATGTAACGCAGCCGGAGAACATTAATACACAGCGCCTTGAGAGCGATATTTTAAGTATTGTCTCAAAAGTTTTAAAGATGCCTTTGAGTCAAATAGATCCTACAGTAAGTTTATCTAGCTATGGCGTTGATTCAATTGCTATTACAGAACTAATGGTTCAAATATCAAGATTTTTAAAAGTCTCTATTGCCCCTACAACTTTTTTTGAAGCAAAAAACTATGAAGAGCTTATAGCTATTTTGAGTTCCCGTTATAGCAAAGAGATTGAATCACATTACATAAAAAATAATTTTACAGACAAATTGCAGCTTAATACTAAAGGTACTGGCGCACTAGCTGATAGCGCTACTCCTGAGGGCATTATTAATAATTCTAGCGCGGCTAAATGGTTGAGTCGTCATCGCGCTATTAATAGTAAAAATATTCAATCTAATGATCTCTCAAGTGCCTTGAATTCACAAGAGGGTGATAAAAAAGCTTCTAAGCTTGCTTCAATGCCTATAGCAATAATTTCAATGGAAGGAAAGTTTTCTAAAAGCATTAATTTGCATACTTTTGAGCAACATCTACGTAACGGAGATGATTGCATTGAAGAAATTCCACCAGACCGTTGGAACTGGAAGAGCGTCGATGGTGACCCTAAAAAAGGGGCCTTCACTGATGTTAAGTTCGGTGGTTTTATACCAGGGCATGATCATTTTGATGCATCTTTTTTCTCTATCTCCCCCAAGGAGGCAGAGTTAATAGATCCCCAACATCGAGTATTTATAGAATGTGTATGGAATTTGATAGAAGGTGCTGGTTATGCCCCTTCCTCCCTATCCGGAAAAAAGATCGGAATTTTCCTGGGTATTAATTTACAGGATTACACCAATTTAGTTAATCGCAGTGGATTAATGGATGCTATGCAGATGACAGGGCTTGGGCATGTTTTTTGCCCGAATCGTCTTTCTTATATGCTTGATATAAGTGGTCCAAGTCAAGTGATTGATACTGCATGTTCTAGCTCTCTAGTAGCTATTCATCGAGCAGTAATGAGTATTCGTCATGAAGGTTGTGAGATGGCAATTGCAGGCGGTTCAAATCTTATTTTGACGCCGGATCAACATATTATGTTTTCTAAAGTAGGCATGCTCAGTATTGATGGAAGATGTAAAACATTTTCAGAGGATGCGAATGGTTATGCACGTGCAGATGGAGTGGGAGCAATACTGCTGAAGCGTCTTGATCATGCAGAGCGTGATGGCGATTCTATATTGGGAGTTATTAGAGGATCCTCTGAAAATCATGGCGGAAGCGCTACTTCATTAACTGCTCCAAACGCAAAGGCACAGGCTCAATTGATAGTTGAGGCTCATCGTCAAGCCGGCTTTGATCCCCGTTCAATATCGATGATTGAATGTCATGGTACAGGAACCTCTTTAGGTGATCCTATTGAAATAGATGGTTTAAAAAAATCTTTTGAGGAACTGTATCGTGAACATGGGTATAAAAGTCCAATAATTCCGCACTGCGGAATTGGATCAGTGAAGTCCAATATAGGTCATGCTGAAACAGCGGCAGGCGTCGCTGGAATAATTAAAATTCTATTATCGATGAAGCATGGATTAATGTATCAAAGCTTACACTGTTCGAAACCAAATCAATTAATTGATTTATTAAATAGTCCATTCTATCTGCTTGATAAACCTCGAAAATGGGATCGCCCTATCATTGATGGATTGGAGGTTCCCAGGAGAGCTGGATTGAGCTCGTTTGGGGCGGGTGGTGCAAATGCGCACTTAGTGCTTGAGGAATACAGAGCCCCTCAAGAAGACTATGTTGGCCACTCATCTAATATGAACAAACCCTATATTGTTCCACTTTCTGCTAGAACTGAGTCAGCACTCAATAAAATAGTAAAAAATTTACAAGTACATTTGACAGGTTTTGATGAGATAAGTGATGATCAATTAGCTGATATTGCTTTTACCCTCCAGGTTGGAAGAGACTCAATGCGCTATCGCCTGGCTTTCATTGTTCAAGATGGCTTTGATCTTATTAGCCAATTGAATGCCTATTTAGATGGAGATAGTTCGCAAGCTCTCGAAGGCGTTGTTAATCGCAAAACTAGTGGCATAAAAGAGATTGCCGGAACTGCCCAAGAAGTAGCTTCTCAGTGGGTGCTTGGCGAGCCTATTCAATGGCCCTCTCTTTCCCTTATTGGCGAACGCAAAAGAATATGGCTACCAACTTATCCCTTTGAGGGAAAAAGATTTTGGCTTGAGCAAGAAGGCCCTAATCCACTCATCAAAACTGTTAATAACAATAATAACTCCTCTTTTTTACTGCGTAAAATTGATGAAAATATTCTAGAGATTGATTTAACGGGCACAGAATTTTTTATCGTAGATCATTGCATCGGTAATGAACCAGTTATGCCTGGAGTTCTTTATCTGGAATTAATTCGTATCGCTGCAACACAATACTTTGGAACCTCATTCCACATAGGGCAAGTTGTATGGCTAAAGCCTCTTAAGGTAAAGGGACCATGTGTAGTGCGTTTAACAAAAGTGGTTGATAGCGATGACCTACCAGTCCGCATTGAGGTAAGTAGTATAGGTAATGATGGTGTTTCTAACGTTTATGCCCAAGCTCGCATTACTAAGGATGGTGCCCCAGATTTAGTTTCTATTCAAATTAAGGCAGGTATTTACCCAGTCCAAAGTATTCAAAAGTTCTATGATATGAATCCGCGGATATTTTCTGCTGATGATATCTATAGCACCTTTAAGACTCTTGGGATCAATTATGGACCTGGTCATCAGGCAATTGAGTCCTTAGCCGTTGCAAAAGATGAAAATGGCAATCCTCAGGTATTAGCCAAATTACATCTTCCTTCCCACTTGCCAGGCTTTCCTGAAGCCTTTGGGTTGCACCCGAGTCTTTTGGATGGTGCATTCCAAGCTGCAGTAGGAATGACATTAGACGATAAAGGTGAAAGCAAGGAGTTGGCAGCATTACCGTTCGCTATTGAAAGTATTCGTCTGCTTGGGGAATGCTCAAGAAATATGTGGGTTCATATTAAAAATTCTCAAGTGGAGAGTTCTAATAATAGGGTACGTACGCTAGATCTTACATTGATGGATGAACAAGGTTCATTAACTATGCTCTTGCTAGGTTTTGCTACGCGTACCTATGAGCCAGATGTTTCAAATCAGACCCAGTTATTTGAACCTTATTGGTCGAAATACTATCTTTCAAATGGCGCAAAATTAGAAGAAGATAATTTTGATGAAATCATTGTTTGGCTTTCTGATATTGATGAGATAGATGCCGTTACCTTAAATTCAAAACTAACAAGTTGGAAATGCATCTCTCTCCCTAAGTGTGTGGAAAATAGTCATGACGTAAAGTTTGCTTTTTATGCTGAGTGCATATTAAAGCAATTACAAGTCCTGACTAAAATACTGCCGAAATCAACTTCACCTAAGCTAATTCAGCTGGTTTTTCCAGCAGTAAGTTCTTCTCTATCCTTAGAGGCCTTATCCAGCTTCTTGCTAAGTGTATCTCTTGAATTTCCATGGCTTTCTTTCCAAGTACTTAGCT
>CAJARE010000266.1 GCA_903944255.1 uncultured beta proteobacterium | reverse complement strand
TTGGTTTGTTAACGGATCTCATTGCCTGTCCTGGTGGTGATTTTTGCTCACTGGCCAACGCCAAGTCTTTACCCATTGCTGCCGCTATTCAGGAGCGCTTTGACGATTTAGATTACCTGCATGACCTAGGGGATATCTCGCTCAACATCTCCGGATGTATTAATTCTTGCGGCCATCACCATGTGGGCAATATTGGTGTTATAGGTGTGGATAAAGATGGTGAGGAGTGGTATCAAATTACCCTCGGTGGCGATCAAGGCAACAACGCTGCTATTGGCAAAGTCATCGGACCTTCTTTCTACGCCAATGAAATCCCGGACGTCATGACCAGCATTATTAACACCTATGTAGAGCAACGTATTAACGATGAGCCTTTTATTGAGACCTATCGCCGCTTAGGTGTTACGCCATTTAAAGAGGCTGCCTATCAAAATAATGGAAAAAATTCCAAAGTCGCGGTAACTGAATGATGAATAAGCAAATTATTTATTTTCCAAAAAATGGGAAGCCAACAGTTGTCGTCAATGAATGGCAAGTCTGGGATGGTGAAGGTGATGAAGGCGCGCCATTAAATACGCCAGACCTCAATCATGGTCTGAGCAAAGTCTTAGTACCCTTTCATTGGTGGATTACGCACCATCAAAATCCGGATGTGCTTGAGCGCGCAAGCAAAGGCAACATTGGCGTATGGTTTGCAGCTGATGATGACATCTTGAAACACAGTGCAATCATTGAGGCGGGCAAAACACTGTGGCCAGTGGTTGGCGCGCACTTCCCTATTTTCAGAGACGGCAGGAGTTTTAGTACTGCGGCCTTGTTGCGCGATCGTTTTTCTTGGGAAAAACAGATTCGCGCTATTGGTGATGTTCTGATCGATCAATTATTGCAAGGCGCACGCTGTGGCTTTGATGCTTTTGAATTACGTCCGGATCAAGATCTTGATGTCGCACTCAAACAGTTTGATCTCTTTAGCGTTACCACCCAAAACAGTTGGCGCGGCAAGCGCTCTCTACTAGAAGCTTAAGCTCCACTAAACAGATCATGAATCAGAAACTAGTAAGCCCCCATAGCAACAACTCCCCATTAGGCAAGGTCTACTTGGTGGGCGCAGGGCCTGGTGCGGCCGATCTGATCACAGTGCGCGGCGCTAAACTTTTAGAGCAAGCTGATATTGTTTTTCATGATGCTTTAGTTGAACCAGAAATGCTGGCCCTATGCCCACAAGCCATTAAAGTACCCGTGGGTAAACGCTGTGGCAAACTTTCTTCTGCACAGCAGTTTATTAATAAGCGTTTGGTCGATGCGGCTCAAAAGCATGCCATCGTAGTCAGACTAAAAGGTGGCGACCCCATGCTCTTTGGCCGGGCAGATGAAGAACTTCAAGCGCTCAAAGCGGTTGGCATTGAGGTTCAGGTTGTACCAGGCATTACCGCTGCTTTAGCTGGAGCAGCCGCCATTGGACAATCACTTACCTTGCGCGGCGTATCGCGCAGTGTGGCTTTTGTCACCTTGGCACAAGCAACTGACAATACCAATGCAGGTCAACCACTTCAAAACCCTAGCGCCGATACCTTGGTCTATTACATGGGTCGTAAAGATGCTGCAATCATTGCTATGCAATTGCTTGCGAATAGCCCTAATCACTCTAACAATACGCCTGTACATATTTTGGAAGCTGTCAGCACAAAAAGAGAGCGACATTGGTCGAGCACGCTTAGCGAGCTTGCCCAAGGAAAAGCAGATCTCTGGGTTGATGGGACTGCACCAGCTCGGAGTATGGTGGGCGAAGCTTTAAGAAATTCCAAAATGAATGAAGCGGAATCGGGCTTCTCAGTGCAAGGGCTGAAGTTAGCCACCTCTTAGTATTGTGGTTTTTTTAAACACGCAATCACTACTTGGGATTGGCGTGTGATATGCCCATAGCAGATGTATTACCTGTCAATTGAGTTCATAAGCTCATCCATCTTTTCTTGAAGTCTTTTTTCAGACTCCTCTGTCGCCTCAAGCATATCGAGCAAATACTTGAGCATTACAAGCTTTCCCTCTCAACTGGCTTTTGTACTCCGCGCTCATTCATAAAGTCATCAGATACTGCGGGGCCATTTAAGAAAAAGTTATCCCAGGTATTTTCAATCGGCGTAATAATCCGTTCGCGACCTCGAATACGCACAATCACCTTTTTCACTTCATCAGGCAAACGCGCCTCAGCAGGCATTCTGACTGCCTGGCTTCGGTTGTTGGTAAACACTGTTGTAATCGCTATAGTCATCATGCACTCCTATGTATATAGCATAGCTAATTTACGAGCAAACGGCAAAGAAAGTGCCCTATACATGCCCATAGAAAGCCTAAATCTCAATGCTAATTGTGATTTAGCAAGTCTCGAAGTAAGGCTTTTCCAAGAGTTATATCTCTCTCCCAAAAGGCAGAAAGCAGCTCTTGGAATAAAGCCAATCTAAAAGCAGGATCACGCTCGATTCTCAAATGGACTGTTTCTTTGAATGATTTAGTCGATGGCATTTTTTCTACATTTTCTAAAAATCCTTGAGGGAATAACCGCTCCTCTACTGAATAAAAAAGCCCCTGATTGAACTGCACCAGAAAAGTTGGACACTCCTCCAACCCAATCCTAATAAACCTGTCCAACTTTTGTGGGTCAGTTCAGATGGGGCTTTTGTTTTATGCAGCCTTGGCTACTCTTTCTTTCTTTGGATGATTTTTCTCATCTTTTGATTTTGATCTCGCTAAGCTTTGTTTTTCCAAAGCCTCAAGCGCCACCATCTTCAGTTCGCCATCAACAAACCGCTTCAATGCCTCCCGCATTAAAGGCTGGTAGCCCATTTGGTATTTTCCGCCCAAAAGTTTGAACATATCAATTAACTCTTTATCCAAGCGAATGGAGATCATTTGCAAGCCAAGTGCATCATCAATCTCAGATGCTAATTTGCTTGGGGCCACTCTTACATGCTCTGGACTTTGTCCAAGTTCACCGCTCTCCCATGCTTCGGGAGTATTTGTCATTTCCTTTGCAAGCTGTTTGGAGTTCATTTGCTTCCTCTTCTATAAATTAAATATACTATATAGCGATTATTTAGAGTTATTGTATATACTCAATTCTACTTCATTTGGTGGATATGCAGTTTTCAAGAACACCTGCCCATCCTTAAAAACACAAACCACCTTTAAACTGGTGCACTGGTGATTTTGGGAGATAAACCAATAGGTTGGAGGGTTTGTTTTGTTTTTCACCCTATCATCTTCGATATATTTTGGGTCAATATGATTGAAAAAGCACTCCTCAACATCAACCCTTCTAAGCTGATGCTTTTCCCAAATATGATCTAAAACTGACTGACTTGTTATTAAATTTTTCATTTGTAGCCCAAT
>CAJARE010000265.1 GCA_903944255.1 uncultured beta proteobacterium | reverse complement strand
TCTTTAAAGACACTAATATGCGTTTACTTTCGCCAGGAAAGTCTTTGAGTGAAGCGGAAGTATTGGAAATGTTGCAAGTCTTAAAAACTTGGCCTTTACTGAATGGCTATCGCGGTAGACCTCAATGCGATATTAATGCTTTAGTAAAGGTAATCGTACAGTTTTCAGAAATGGTGGCTGCATTAGATGATCGCCTTATTGAATGTGAGATCAATCCTATTTTTGTGTTCCCCGCAGGACATGGAGTCAAAGCTGCAGATGGTATTGCAGTTTTCAATTAATTAGACTTTATAAATGAACTTAACGCTAATCAACAAGACACAATATGTCCCTTATCGAGACGGACATGTTGCTTGGCATGAGTTCGGTGAGTCAGTAAGTAATCGTGAGCCATTAATTTTGTTGCATGGTGGACATGGTAGCTGGGAACACTGGCTCCGCAATATCGATGCTTTAGCAGAGCACTTTCAAGTATTGGTGCCGGATATGCCCGGTTTTGGAGAGTCCTCTTTTTTTGATAGTGGGTTTCAGGCTGGAATCATGGAGCCCATGATTGCAACCATAAATACTTTGCTTGGCGATAGTCGGTCAATTAATATTGCGGGATTTTCTTTTGGTGGATTTGTTGCTACTCATCTAGCCAATCAGCGTCAAAGCGTTTCAAAACTTGCTCTTTTAGGAAGTGCTGGGCATGGCGGACCTCGTCGTCCAAGAGGTGAGTTAATTGCTTGGAAAGAGATTCACGCAAGTGGTGATGCAGAGAAGCTGAAAGAGGTGATGCGTGAGAACCTATATCTACAGATGCTGAGCACTTATGAAAGAGTGGATTCAGAGGCTATTCGCATTCATCAAGACGCTTGTATTGCGACTCGCTTTAGAAGTAGGCCGATTGCAAGGCCGGGCGGCTTAGCCGAGCAGCTTGACCTTTATCCCGGACCAACCCTCTTAATATGGGGAGAGCATGATCTGACTTGTAATCCAGAATATCTGATTGAAAAATTAGTCAGCGGGTATGGCAATAGATCAAAAGAGCTGCTTATTGACGCTGGTCATTGGGTGCAATATGAGAAACCTGATCAAATGAACACTACTTTGATTCAATGGTTTGAATCACGATAGACGATATGACATGCAAAATTAATATTCATAACGAAGCAGACGTCATGGTCATCACCGTGAACAATCCCCCCATTAATGCGGGTTCAACTGAGGTTCGTCAGGGATTATTAGACGCTGTTCACCGGTTTCAAAATGATCCAAGCGCTTTGGCAGCGGTCATTATTGGAGGCGGCAATACTTTTATTGCGGGTTCAGATATTAAAGAGTTTTCTCAACCCTTAGCAGAACCCCATTTGCCCAGCGTGATAGCAGCTATTGAGGATTGTCCTAAGCCAGTTGTCAGTGCGCTACATGGCGCGGCATTAGGTGGTGGTTTTGAATTAGCTTTGGGTTGTGATGCTCGAATTGCGCTAGAAGGCACAGTCATTGGGTTACCAGAGGTGACTTTGGGAATTATTCCAGGTGCAGGTGGTACGCAGCGTCTGCCAAGATTAATTGGTATTGAAAAGTCGATTGAGTTGATTTGCGGTGGAGTGCGCATTCAGGCGCAAGAGGCCCTCAAACTAGGCATCATTAATAAACTAGTGAATGACGATTTACTGGGTAACGCCATTACTTATGCCAGATCGTTGATTGGTCAAAAATTCCGCATCCGAGATATTGCGTCTCCAAAGGCTGATGCTGCTAACGTTTTCATTGCCTCACAAAAAGCATTAAAAGCTGGCAAGAATCGCCCTAATATTCAGCTAGCCATTGAGATGATCACTAATGTCATGACGATGCCGATAGATCAAGGCTTATCTACAGAGCGAGATGTATTCCAAACTCTGCGGGTTGGGACGGAGGCAAAAGCGCTACGCCATCAATTTTTTGCAGAGCGTAAATTATTTAAGGCTTTAGGTAGCAATGAATTAAAACCAAAATCTTTAGAGAAAATTGCTGTGATTGGTGCAGGCACTATGGGTTCTGGTATCACCATCGCTTGCCTTTCTGCTGGTTATTCGGTGCTGATGCTAGATCAGAATGAAGCTGCATTAGAAAAGGGCGTGAAGAAGGTCACCGATTTTTATGGCTCTAGAGTCACCAGTGGAAAATTATTAGCTGATAAGGCTGAAGCAATTCTGAAAGGTTTTACATTCTCTACGCAATGGACTGAGATCGCATCAGCAGATCTTGTCATTGAAGCAGTATTTGAGGATATGCAAGTAAAGCATGCGGTATTCCAAGAGATTGAACAATATGCGAATTCTGATGCGTTGTTGGCATCAAATACCTCCTATTTAGATATTGATGCAATTGCAGAAAAAACCAGCAATCCGTCGCGCATATTTGGTTTGCACTTCTTTAGTCCCGCTCAGGTAATGAAATTAATTGAAATTGTGCGTTGTAAAGCAACTTCACCAAGTGTGATTACTGCTGGACTGCAATTTGCTAAGCGCCTCGGTAAAACCCCAGTAATTAGCGCCAATGCTTTTGGTTTTATTGGTAATCGCATCTATGCAGCTTATCGTCGTCAATGTGAATTTATGCTCGAAGAGGGCGCCTCTCCCGAGCAAATTGATCAAGCTCTAGAGCAGTACGGTTTTGCTATGGGACCATTTGCAGTTGCAGATATGTCTGGTCTAGATATCGCGTGGGCAATGCGCAAGAGCCTGGCTGCAAGCAGAAATCCAGAGCATCGCTATGTCAATATTCCTGATACCTTATGTTTAGCTGGACGCTTTGGGCGTAAAACAGGCTTAGGCTACTACCAGTATCCTCAAGGTGCTAAATCTGGCGTGGTTGATCCTCTAGTAAAACAGATTATTGAAGAAGCAAGTGCGTCCAAAGGAATGGTTAGACGTACCTTTACTGCAGAAGAAATCGTCAATCGTGTATTACTGGCAATGATGAATGAAATTGCTCATCTGGTTTCTGAAAAGATCGTTGGTGATGTTACGGATTGCGATGTTGCCTTAGTGAATGGGTATGGCTTCCCTCGTTGGTGTGGCGGTCCCGTGTTTATCGCACGCGAGATGGGGAAAGAAAAGCTTCATGCTGAAATAGATGAATTAGCTCGACTGAGTGGGCCTGGATTTATTAAAGCCAGTCTTGATGGTTTGTTCGAATAAAGAAAGAGCATTATGCATATTGTGATTTCTGATGACTATCAAGACTGTATCCGTCAGCTGACTTGCTTTCAGAAGTTGAAAGATCACACTGTCAAGATTTATAACGATACTGTTAGCACAACTGATGCTCTTGTAGAGCGCTATCAAGATGCGGATGCCATCGTGCTGATTCGAGAAAGAACCGTTATTACTAAAGAGTTATTGGAACGTCTGCCAAAACTCAAAGTCATTTCACAAACTGGAAAAATAGCCTCTCATGTTGATCTTGAGGCTTGCCAGGCCAGGGGTATTGTCGTAATGGATGGTAGAGGTTCAGGCGCAGCAACGGCTGAGCTAAATATGCTACTGATCTTAGCTGCACTTCGAAGATTAGTTGAAGAGGTCGCTAGATTAAAAGATGGTCAATGGCAAGACTATTTGGGTGATCAGTTATCAGGAAAAGCATTAGGAGTTTATGGATTTGGCAGGATAGGTAAACAAGTGTGTCATTTAGGAAAAGCCTTCGGCGCCAAACCTCTTGTATGGGGTCGTGAGACTAGTCTGAAAAAAGCACAAGAGGATGGCTTTGCAGTCGCAGATTCTAAAGAGACATTCTTTAGTACTAGCGATATCGTCTGTTT
>CAJARE010000264.1 GCA_903944255.1 uncultured beta proteobacterium | reverse complement strand
GGTCAATATAGATACTGGCCCGCTATGGGTATGTGTCGGGTGTTAATTAGGGGCTATAAACCGGCATATACTAAGTCATTAAGTATATGATATTGCTATATATTTATATCTAAATTATAATAACCAGATGGACATTAAAGGCCGTATCTTGCAATCCCTTCGCCCGCGTCGAGATGGGCTTTTGTTGCGCCTTGATGCCAAGTCGTTTGGTAGTCCCAGTCAGGTTTCTGCTGCTTTGCGTTCTTTGGTTGATGGCGGCCTCATTGAAAAGCTGGATCGGGGTGTTTACGCCAAGCCCGCTAAGGTGCTGCAATTAGGCAAGCAAGCTTTGCTGGAAAGCGCCAATTTAAGAGCAAAGAACTTGCGAGATCAAATCGTACGTCGTAGGAAACGCACTCGCTTGACCCCAACTGCTCGGTACGTCAGAGATTTGGCAAAAAGCGAGGGCGTACTCTTTAATCGAATCTACGCTGATCGTTGGGCGAGTTCAGTTACGAAGTTAGCCGGCGATGAAGTCAAGAGTGACTCTACCGATGATTTGTTAGTTGCCCTGACGCGCTCAGGAAAAATGACGCCCAAAGATATGGTGGCTTTAGTAATCAAACACCATAAAGATCTCAAGCGTGTTTGATCCATTTGGCGATTATGCATCGCGTGGTTATCTGCGCAATACCGCCAGCGAAAAAGATTTAGAAATTATCAAAATTGCGGAGCACGAATTGTTCCGCGCTCGGTTGCCAACTGCATTGGATTTTTTAGCACAATGCAAAACAATTAAGTACTCCGACTTTTTGGAGGTTCACCACATTCTTTTTTCAGCCCTTTATCCGTGGGCCGGTAAAGATCGAAATATGGTGTTGCCAGATAGATCCATTAGCAAGGGCGAAGTCTACTTTTGCCACCCCAAAGATTGTCAGCGCGCGATTGAGGAAGGACTTTCAATTGCCCAAATCAAAAAACAAATAGCAGCACGACCAGGATTTATTATGGGGATGTTTGCGTATGGCCACCCATTTTTAGATGGCAATGGACGTGCCATGCTTCTTGTTCATGCTGAGTTATGTTTTCGTGCGAACATGTCGATTGATTGGGTTGGCACTGACAAGACCGCTTATTTAGAAGCATTGACGCGTGAGATTGAAGACCCGCATGCTGGCACTTTGGATCAGTATTTACTCCCATTTATTGGGGGAAAAATTCTTCGAGATCAGTGGTTGGAATCTATATCAATTCTGCCAGGACTTGATGGAGTCAATGCAGGCACAGATTCTTCTGCCCAGTATGTCGATCCAAAAGTGGCCGAGAGTTATCAAGCTTTTGAGCGTCGACGTGGCTATAAGCTTACAGAACAAAACGTAAGTACATGAACGAAAGCCTCAAAATGACGAAAGTGATTATTCGTACCGGTGAAGTTATAGGGTTTTTTGAGCGCGCACGAAAAGTGGCGCAAAAGGCAGATAGTGGAGAGTCAATCTCCAAGTCAGAAACCATCACATTTGAAGGTTCTCAAGAGAAGGATGTCGCCCTTTTGAGTTTGGCTGGAAAGGGTCGTGGCACTTGGAAAAAACTGACTTCGAAACTCGGTAACTCCAATTAGTCTCAAGCATTAGGCCCGCTATGGGCATGTATCCGGTGCTTTTCTCTAATAAATGCGTAATATATTACACATTTATAGAAAGGTTGTGGCACAATCATCTCATGAACTTACGTGAAATTGGACTCCAAGTGGCTCATCGCCGAACTGATCTTGGCTTAACCCAAGAGCGCTTGGCTAAGCTTGGTAATTTATCGAGGTCCACTATTCTGCATTTAGAAAATGGCACGCTTAAGGATTTGGGGGCCGC
>CAJARE010000263.1 GCA_903944255.1 uncultured beta proteobacterium | reverse complement strand
CCCTTCTACACACTGGGACCACTCATTACCGATATCGCTCCTGGCTATGATCACATCACTAGTGGTATTGGTGCAGCCCAAATTGGCTGGTATGGCACAGCCATGCTGTGCTATGTCACACCTAAAGAGCATCTAGGTCTTCCTGATAAGGAGGATGTCCGCGAAGGCATCATTACCTACAAGATTGCCGCTCATGGTGCCGACTTGGCTAAGGGCTTACCGGGCGCCCAAGTACGTGATAACGCGCTATCAAAAGCACGCTTTGAATTTCGCTGGGAAGATCAATTCAATCTTGGCTTAGATCCAGAACGTGCTCGTGAATACCATGACGCTACATTGCCAGCTGAAGGCGCTAAGATTGCCCACTTCTGCTCGATGTGTGGTCCTAAGTTCTGCTCGATGAAAATTACGCAAGAAGTACGTGATTACGCTGCGACCTTAGATTCTGATGGCAATCCTAAAGTACCTGGCAAAGTGATTCCAATTGCCCAAGACGCTAGCCAAGTCGATAAGGGTATGGAAGAAATGTCAGCCGAGTTCCGAAAGCGCGGTAGTGAAATCTATCAGTAATCATGACTAAAGCTGCATTCTCGCAAAGCAAGATAGCTATTGTTGGTGCTGGCCTCATGGGTCGGATGCTAGCGGTAGCCCTTGCCAAGCGAGGTGCTCAAGTCGATATTTTTGATCAAACTGGTCCAGAGGCCAAACAAGCAGCTGCCAGAATTGCTGCCGCGATGTTGGCGCCGCTGGCAGAGTCGGCCATCACTGAAGATGCTGTTGTACAGATGGGCATCTATAGCCTTCCTCGCTGGAAAACACTCATCAGTGAACTGCACAGCCCAGTTTTCTTTCAACAAGATGGCACGCTGATTGTGTGGCATCGTCAAGATGGTAATGAAGCCGAACGTTTTACTGCGCACTTACATAAAAATAGTCTACGCAATCCACGTTTAGCCAATGCTCAGGCTCTTGATCATGAAGCCTTGCAGAATATTGAGCCACAAGTGGCAGAGCGCTTTAACCAAGGCTTATATTTACCGCAAGAAGGTCAACTCGATAATCGTCAACTTCTAGACGCCCTAGTAGTTGAGCTAAATATGCTTTCAGTCAATTGTCATTGGCACACTGCAGTGAACCCTGAATCACTTCGAGATTTAGGCGTTTACAACCAGGTAATCGATTGCCGTGGATTAGGTGCTCAAACTGACTGGAATGAATCTAGCAAGACTTTGCGCGGAGTTCGTGGAGAAGTCATAAGACTTTATGCCCCAGAGGTAAAACTACGTAGACCTACCCGTTTAATTCATCCGCGCTACCCTATTTATATTGCTCCTAAACAGAATGATATTTATGTTGTGGGCGCAACTGAAATTGAATCAGACGATATGTCTGAAATGAGTGTTCGCTCTGCCATGGAATTATTGAGTGCTGTTTATACAGTCCATAGCGGCTTTGCCGAGGCCCGTATTTTAGAAATGGCGACTCAATGTAGGCCCACCTTACAAGATAATTTGCCTGCAATCAACATCCAAAAAGATAAAGGTAAATCGGATTTAATCATGATCAACGGCTTATATCGCCATGGTTTTATGATTGCGCCCGCTATCCTAGATTGCACACTAGAACTTATTCGTCTTGGCGAAAGTAAGACTGCGCTTGATTTGGGCTTAAGTATTACTACAGAAAAAAGTCCTTTAGGAGTCACTGCATGCGTGTAGTGGTAAATCAAAAAGAATATGACTTACCGCATCAAAGTATGGTGAGTGATGCCTTGACTTTGATCGCAGCAAAACCCCCTTATGCTGTGGCTGTTAATTTACAGTTTGTACCGAAAAGTCAGCATGCTCAGTATCCACTGAATGAAAATGATCAAGTGGAAATTATTGCGCCAGTCACAGGCGGTTAATTTCACAATAATCCTTATGACAGCTCCACTTCCTCAAACCTTAAATCGCGCAGATCCATTAGTGCTCTATGGAGAAAGTTTTGCCAGTCGCCTGCTATTAGGGACCTCTCGATACCCATCTCCGCAAGTTTTAGAATCCGCTGTGAATTCAGCCAAACCGGCAATGATTACCGTGAGTCTGCGGCGCCAAGGAAGCGCTGCAACAGAAGCCCATAGTGGATTTTGGGATCTTCTGAAAAAGATGGCTGTCCCCGTTTTACCAAACACTGCTGGATGCCATAGCCCCCAAGAAGTCATCACAACTGCACAAATGGCGCGCGAAGTCTTTGAAACCGATTGGATCAAGCTTGAGCTGATTGGTGATGACTACACTCTTCAGCCAGATACATTGCGCCTTGTACAAACAGCAGAAATTCTCATCAAGGATGGATTTAAGGTACTGCCGTATTGCACAGAAGATTTAATTTTGTGCCAGCGTTTGGTTGATGTCGGTTGCCAAGCCGTAATGCCCTGGGCTGCTCCTATTGGTACTGGCCAAGGCCCACTCAATCCTTATGCGATGAAACTATTACGTGATCGCCTAAAAGTACCCTTATTAGTCGATGCTGGTCTTGGCCTTCCATCTCATGCTTGTGGCGTTATGGAATGGGGTTTTGATGGTGTTCTTCTCAATACTGCGGTTGCCTTAGCCGATGATCCCGTAGCCATGGCCAAGTCTTTTGCCATGGCGGTTGATGCCGGCCGATCTGCTTACTTATCAGGCGCAATGAAACCCCAAATATCTGCCCAGGCGAGCACACCCCTAGTCGGTACACCGTTTTGGCATCAAAGCTAACAAATCATCGCATGAGCCTAATACGAGATCTTGCAGACCAAATTGTTGCGGCACATCGCAAAGATGATCTCTGTATTCCTATTCCAAAATACAGCATTCATTCGCCTACACCTCAGGTCGATAATGAGGCTGCTAACGACCATTACGAATTAGCAGGAGCCGTAGCCGCTATTGAAAT
>CAJARE010000262.1 GCA_903944255.1 uncultured beta proteobacterium | reverse complement strand
TTGTCAGTTATTTTACTAAACATTCGTTCTCGTGAAAAGAAGAAACATCGCTAAAGTAGATTGAAATGGTACTAGAGGGCTTGCGCGCAAACAAAACCACTTGCCCAAGCCCATTGGAAATTATGCCCACCCAAATGACCCGTGACATCGACACACTCTCCGATAAAAAATAGCCCTGGATGTTTGCGTGTCATCATGGTTTGACCGTCTAACTCTTTAGTGTCAACTCCACCAAGCATCACTTCAGCCTTCTTCCAACCTAGAGTGCCTGCTGGTTTTACCGACCAATTAGTAAGTAATTCTTTAAGGGCTTGGCGATCCTTTTTTGAGACCTCCGCCCATTTACGCCCTAAAAGATTTTTTTGTTCAGCAAATGCTTTTGCAAGCCTCTGCGGTAGAACGGATGCCAAAATCAATTCCGTTAGCTTCAGGCGATTATCTTCATTATTAAATAACTCATCGCAATTAAATCCTCCAGGCCGCTCAACTGCACCTAACCAATCTACGTGAATAGGTTCTCCCTCAGTCCAGTAGCTACTAGCCTGCAATACCGCTGGCCCTGAGAGCCCTTTGTGGGTCAACAGTAAATCTTCATTGAATCGACAAGCACCGTAACGAAATCCCTTGGATCCAGATGCAATGCGCACTGGCACACTGAGGCCTGCCAAATCACTTAGATTGCCAAAAGTATCAGCGGTAAAAGATAGGGGCACCAAAGCGGGTCTTGGTTCAATCACGTTTAAGTTAAATTGCTTGGCAATATCTAGTGAGAAAGCACTAGCGCCAATTGCTGGGACAGGCAAACCTCCTGTTGCCATCACCACTGCTATTGTTCGCTCCTCACCCTGGCTTGTTTGAATATGCCATTCGGAACCTTTTTGAGCAATAGACTGTACGCTAACAGGATAACGAATCTGCACTTTCCCTTTAGAGCATTCTGCCAAGAGCATCTCGATAATGTGTTTTGCCGAATCATCGCAGAATAGTTGCCCTTGATGTTTTTCGTGATACTGGATTCCGTATGAGCTGACCAGTTTGATAAATTCATTTGCTGGGTATCTTGCTAGAGCGCTTTTAACAAAATGTGGATTGAGCGAAAGAAAATGGGTCGGATTACTATGAATATTAGTGAAATTACAGCGACCTCCTCCACTGATCCGAATTTTTTCACCCAAAACCTCAGCATGGTCTAGGACTAAAACTTTTTTACCCAGTCGACCTGCCACACCAGCACAGAATAGGCCAGCAGCGCCTCCGCCAATAATGACGGCATCCCATATTTTGCTCATGTATTAATTGAAGCGATCAATAGTATCCGCAGAAATCTTGAGCTTTTCCATATGACGCTTGGTATAGGCTTGGCGAAAATTTTTAGTCATAGAAATCATCGTAGCTGCAGTCCAGGCAAAAGCAAACATGCCTGAAAAAGCGATGATGACCGCTAGCATCTTCCAGCCTTCAGGTAGGATGTCTTCCATAAAGCCCATGGCAGTATAGGCACTACCGCTAAATAAGATGCTTTCACCTAGGCCGGGCAATAGTTTGAAGAAATATAAAGAAAATCCCCAGATCATAATCTCAGCAATATGGGTCAAAAATAAAAATAGAACACTCAAATAAAAATAAATGCTGACTTCGGCATATTTATGCTCAGACAAAAGCAAGAATGTTTTGACCTCATAACGTTTAGCAATTTGAAGCAATATAAGTCCATGAAACACCATCACCACTATTAACATAATGGCTCCCATGAGATAGCTAGGGAGATCTAGAGTAGTTGCAAGTGTTTGTTGGGTATTCATATTCTTAAAAGTGAGCCTAATTTTACAGGGGCGTCAGCTTAATTGATACCACTCACTAATAATCTGCCACGCCTCTTGAGCTGTCTCGACAAAATGGAGTGCTTGCATATCATTCTCATCAATTACACCAAACTCAATCATTTTTTTGAAATCAACCATTTCAGTCCAAAAGGCCTTGCCCACTAAAATAACTGGAAAACGATCAACCTTTTTTGTCTGCATCAAAGTTAATACTTCAAACAACTCATCAAACGATCCAAACCCGCCAGGAAAAGAAACAATTGCTCTTGCCCTGAGCATGAAATGCATCTTACGCAAGGCAAAATAATGAAAGCGGAAACTCAAGCCGGGACTAATATAAGGATTGGGATGCTGCTCTCTAGGTAAGCTAATATTAAATCCGATAGTTTGATCGCCAGCCTCAAATGCTCCACGATTAGCTGCTTCCATAATTCCCGGACCGCCACCAGTACAGATATATAACTTATTGCTACCTTGCTCTTGTGCTGCGTTGTATTGAGCTACCAAACTACCAAACTCTCTTGCTGATTCATAGTATTGACTATGCAGCAAAGCTTTTTTTGCTTCCTGCAACTCTTTTGGAGTATTTGCCTTTGCCTCCAGTTTCTGCATTTCATTTGCCCTGGCCTTGTCATTTCTCCCGGCCGGCCCTGGGCCTTGTCCCTCCGGCTCTTCGCG
>CAJARE010000261.1 GCA_903944255.1 uncultured beta proteobacterium | reverse complement strand
TACATTGAAACCGTAAGGGGAAGTGGCTACCGCATAACAAAGACCCCAACTCAGACCTAATTCTTAACTGCTGTTGTATCCCTGCAATTTTCAGAGACCTTATAAAGATGGTCTAATATTGCATTCATGATCGCAGCTTTATATCGCTTTTTTTTCATAATATGCCTAGCTGTAATTGGCGCATATATTACCCTTCATTTTTTCGGGTCTGATTGGGCAATTTTTACTTCAGTTGCGATCTTATCGATACCCCTAGTCTATTCCTACATCAATCTTGCCCGCCTAAAAAAATTCATTCAGACTGATTCAGTCGAGAATATTTCCCTTCCGAGTGGCTATTGGGAGGAGATCTATTTTGGATTACAGCGACTTGTTAAGGGTCTGAAACAAAAAATACGGAATATTGAACAGCAGCATGATCACTTTATAGAGGCATTCCAAGCATCGCCAAATGGAATTGTCATGCTGGATGAAAACGATCAAATTGAATGGTGTAACAGCATTGCCGAGCGTTTCTTTGGGCTTAACTTTAAGCGCGATGCATTGCAGAGAATTAATTTTCTAATAAGACGCCCTGAATTTATTCAATATTTTGTCAAACGTAACTTTGAAGAGCCTTTGCTTCTTGAGCGTATGGGTTCCAATAGTAACCTTAGCCTTATGATTCAGGCCTTTCCGTTTGGTCAAAAAAGACATTTATTACTGGTACAAAATATTACTGATCTTCAAAAAGCAGATGCAATGCGGAGAGATTTCGTTGCCAACGTATCGCACGAAATGAGAACGCCTATTACCGTTTTAATGGGGTTTCTGGAAACGGTTCAGTCTTTAAAATTATCAAAAGAACAACAAGATCAATATTTTGATTTGATGATGTCCCAGGCCCAAAGAATGAAGACTCTTGTTGAAGATTTGTTGACATTAGCCAATCTTGAATCAAATGCACTTCCAGCCGCTACAAATGAGTTACAAATGAACACTCTAATAGCCTTAGTCAGAAATGATGCTGATGCGCTTTCTGATGGAAAACATTCCCTTAGTTATGATATTGAATCCAGTCTAAATCTTTTGGGGGATGAGAGAGAGATCTTATCGGCTTTTAGTAATTTAGTTTCTAATGCGATACGTTACACCCCAGACCTTGGCACAATAAAAGTAAAATGGATGGTAAATCAAGATGGTCAGGGTGAATTTTCTGTAACAGATACTGGACCCGGTATTGCTCCTGAGCATTTATCCCGACTTACAGAGAGATTTTATAGAGTAGATCGGAGTCGATCTCGTGAAACAGGGGGCACTGGACTGGGTTTGGCAATTGTGAAGCATATTGCCAGTCGACATCAGGCACAGCTACTCATCGACAGTACACCAGGCATAGGGAGCACTTTTACATTGCAGTTTCCAAAAGAGCGCCTAAGCACTCCTTAATTATTCCTTCTTTTTCTTTTTCTTTTTCTTCGATTCTTTAGCTAATTTATCAAGTTTGCCATTAGAGTAAAGGCACCACACTTTTATTTCTTCGCAAAGCTCTACAAGATCATCATGCGATAGATTCTTTAGGTCGATTAGGCCAATACTGCCAGTTTCTTGCAGTTGTTTTACGGCATCTTCATACTGATATTTACTCATAGCCAAACTCATTTGTTAATAGAGAGTCTAATCCTAGCAAATTAATGTGACAAACCCAATTTTTTAACAAATTTGCTGTTTTTTTACTAAAATTCTCTACTATTTTAGTCAATCAAAGTTGATATGGGCTACGTTTTTTTGGTGTTCTTGCGTTGCTGAATTTTGAGTGCTAGCAAGTGACATATTTCCGTAATATTTTCAATGCATTATTAGGCCTGTGACCAATATTGAAGATGCTCAGCATTCCACTATTACCTGCCCACACTGTCAAGGGGTTGAGATATTAGAGCTGCCAAGAGGCGCCTCACAGCATTTATTTCAATGTAAAGTATGCAGTGCAATTTTGAAGCCCAAATCGGGGGATTGCTGCATATTCTGTAGTTTTGGTGATCTTGATTGCTCAAGTGCTGAACAGAATTTAGCTGCTTAACTGGTTTCTTAGTGGTTAATGCATTAAATTCGTTAATATGTCAAAAAACTTATATATTGCAGACATAATGAATCAGCATTTTCAAATTCAGGATAAATTTTGTTAGATCAACCACAAGATTCAGTTTTTACATCAGCTGACTTAGTGGCCGCAGTAGATTTGGGCTCTAACAGCTTTCGCCTGCTTGTCGCACAGGCAGTCAATACTCCATCTGGTACTCAGTTGCGTCCAATAGATACCTTGCGCGAATCGGTTCGATTGGCGGCGGGGTTAACGGACAATAAACTATTAGATGAGGAAGCTTATCAGCGGGGTATTTCAGCCATTAGGCGCTTTGGAGAACGTATCCGGGGATTCGACCCCTCCCGTGTTCGTGCTGTGGCTACGAACACGCTTAGAGTTGCAAAAAACGCTCAAAAATTTGTTTTAGACGCACAAGAAGCTCTTGGATTTCCAATTGAGGTTATTGCTGGTGTAGAGGAGGCTCGCTTAATTTATATAGGGGCCGCTCATGAAGTGCCAGCTGTTCAAGGGAATAGGCTTGTAGTTGATATAGGTGGTGGGTCAACAGAATTTATCATCGGTAAAGGCTATGAGCCAAAATTAATGGAAAGTCTTTATATTGGCTGCGTTTCTCATAGTTTGCGATTCTTTCCAAAAGGCAATATTGATAGCCATGCATTTAAGGAAGCGGAGTTAGCAGCAAGACGCGAGATACAGGTTATTTCTGGGGCATATCTTAAAAGTGGTTGGAAGCAGGTGATTGGTTCCTCTGGAACTGCTCGAGCACTTGCAGAACTTATTTCCCAAAATGAATTTAGTGGGAATAGTGATGGATTCACCATGGGTCGTGTCAATGGCTCCAGCGGACTGATCACTCGTGATGGCCTCAAATCTCTTAAAAAACATTTACTGAAATATGAGCATATCAGTCAGGTTCAGTTACTTGGCCTAAAAGATGATAGAAGAGCGGTATGGCCAGGAGGACTGGCAATTATGTTAGCTGTATTTGATGAGCTCGGAATTGAATCAATGGAAGTGACTGATGCGGCTCTTCGTGTAGGTGTTTTGTATGACTTATTAGGTAGGTCACAACACCACGATATGCGCTATGTCACTGTTGAGCAATTTATGCAGCGCTATGCAGTAGATCGAGAACAGGCAACTCGCGTAGGAAATCTTGCCGCTGATTTCTTAGCGCAACTACCTAAACCAGATGTTGAAAATCGGTCTGACAATATTGCATTATTACAGTGGGCTGCCAATCTTCACGAGATTGGACTCTCTATTTCCCATAATGGTTATCACAAGCATTCTGCCTATATTGCGGGCAATGCAGATATGCCGGGATTTTCAAAAAACGATCAAGCAAGATTAGCTGCTTTATTAATAGGCCATACCGGGAAATTGGGAAAACTTGCCCATAATGCGAGCTTCAATGATTGGCGTATGCTTTTTTGCCTTCGACTAGCCCAGGTTTTATGTCGCGGACGTAATGATGTTGATATGCCAAGGGTAAAAGTTTCCGAGCATGATGGATCGTATCTAGTCAGCCTATCAAAAGAATGGGCAGAGGAGCATCCGTTGACCGAATTTAGCTTACAAAAAGAAGCTGTTGAATGGGAGAGAATTGGCTATTCTTACAAGCTTAGCTTAAAGTAAATTAAAGTCCTAAAAAGTGCTTTGCATATCGCGGATTGATTTCAGAAAGACGCAGCATGGTTAGTAAATCTGCTGTATTAAAGTCAGGATCCCATGCTGGGGCACTGCAAATTTTAGCTCCCAGCTTAAGGTAACCTTTAATTAGGGGAGGCGCCTCTACTTCTAATCCACCGTGGAGCTTATCTAAAGGCAGCGGTAAGCGCGGGAATGCATGAAACTCAGTTGGGGCCATTTGTTCATTATTTAATGAGTTGTAAAGGCTTGCCGCAAAATGCCCGCCATCTGCCATTGGGATGCTAGCGCAACCAAGCATGATTTCGTATCCATTTTTTTGCATATACTGGGCTAAGCCACTCCAAAGCGCCATGATGACAGCACCGGAACGATAGTCTTTATGCACACATGATCTTCCAAGTTCAACCAATTTTGGTCTTAAATGATTTAAACGCGTCAGATCAAACTCTGAGTCTGAGTACAGGCGTCCAATTTCTTGCGCCTTATGGGGAGGAAGTACTCGGTATGTGCCTACAACTTTTAAGCTGTCCTGGTCGCGGATTAATAAATGATCACAATAGGTATCGAACTCATCAATATCTAAACCTTCAGAGTTTAGAGAAAGATTAGCGCCCATTTCTTCTGCAAATACCTTATAGCGTAAACGTTGAGCCTCTTTAATTTCAGAGGTATTAGATGCCCAGCTGATTTGGAATGTCGCTTTCTTGGCCTTTACTTGTACTAATGGCTTGGTTGAAGAAATTGCTTCAGCAGTAGACAGTTGCACTCTTGCTTTAGTTGCAAACTTTTTACCAAATAACTTTTTAGCTAACTTCTTAGAGAGTTTTTTAAGCGCGCCTGATTTTGAGCTTTTTATGATTCGCTCTTTTTTGATCTTGAAGATTTCAAAAGCGCCAATTGGATTTGGTAAGTCAGACATGTTTTAACCTTTATGTTGATAGCAACTATGTTATTTGGTTCTTGTTACATTGATAAGACAAGAGGGATACAGATGGCTAACCAAATGAAGATCGCAATCATGAGTGTCAGCATGACGGCTGCTGAACCAAAATCTTTTGCACGTTTTGACAAATCATGATGTTCGAATGAAATGCGATCAATCGCCGCCTCAACACTCGAATTCAGTAGCTCTACTACCAGCACCATTACGAGAGATGAAATTAATAAGGCTTTCTCGAGATAGCCGATTGGTAAAAAGAGGGCAATCGGGGTAAATAGTGTCAATAAAGTTAATTCTTGCCGAAAAGCGCTTTCCTCCATAAAGGCATATTCCAAACCACACCAAGAATTCTTGGCGGCATGCCATGCTCGAGTAAACCCTTTGTTTCCCTTATGGGGATTTTGATTGATATGGTATTTAGGGTTCACTGAGTTCCGTCCTTTAGGCTAGGGCAGTTATATGAACATCAGTAGTGGGTACAGGCTTTAGGTGGTCTGCAAATTGTTCTGATGCAGCTCGCCATGAAAATTTCTCGGCATGGGCCCTAGCTACTTCGCGAGGAATCTTTAATGCCTGCATACAAGCCTCTCGCAAGTCTTCATGCATTGCCCCGGCTGAAGAGCTTCCCAGAACATCAATCGGGCCGGTTACAGGATAGGCAGCAACAGGTGTGCCACAAGCCATTGCTTCAAGTAATACTAGGCCAAATGTATCGGTTTTACTTGGAAACACAAATACATCAGCTGCAGCATAGACCTTTGCTAACTCATGCTGCTGTAAGACTCCAAGGTAATTAATATCAGGATACTTTTCTTTGATGCCAGACATTGCTGGACCATCGCCAACTACCCATTTAGATCCAGGCAAATCTAATTCTAAAAAGGCATTGATGTTTTTCTCTACAGCGACTCTTCCTACATAAAGAAAAATGGGGTGGGCTGTATTTAAAGCCTTAGACTCTTGCATTTTAAAAATATCCAGATCCACCCCTCTAGACCACAAGACAACATTACGCAAGCCATATTTCTCTAAATCCTCTTTGACTACAATCGTTGGCGCCATGACTGCCATTGAGGGGTTATGAAACCAGCGAATGAACGCATACGTTATTCCAAGCGGGATACCAGTACGAGCCTTCACATATTCAGGAAAACGTGTGTGATATGCAGTTGAAAAAGGTAATCTATTTTTCACAGCATAAGAGCGTGCCGATAAACCCAAAGGCCCTTCGGTAGCGATATGCATTGCATCAGGAGCAAATTCCTTAATTCTTCGAGCAACTTCTTTGCCAGGGAAAAGAGAAAGCGCAATATCAGGATAGGTTGGACAGGGAATAGATTTAAAACCATTGGGAGTAATCATTTCTACTTCATGACCCATGGCGATTAATTCGGCACGTGTTTGTTTTAAAGTTCTCACTACACCATTGACTTGGGGATCCCATGCATCGGTAATAATCATAATTTTCATAGAGCAGCCTCTTTAATAAGTACTTCAATAGCAGGTTGGTAAGCAATTTCTGGCGTTTCGACTGGTTCACCTTTGATGTGAGACCAATGAATAATTTTGAGTTCGCCCGTGTGAGTTTCAACTAAAGCCGTGAGACTTTCGACCCAGTCACCATCATTGCAGTAGATCAGACCATCAATTTCACGGATCTCGGCCTTATGGATGTGCCCACAGACAACACCATCACAGCCTCGAAGTCGCGCCTCTCTTGCCATAATGTGTTCAAAATCAGCGATGTAACTGACCGCATTTTTGACTTGATGTTTAAGGTATTGGGAGAGGGACCAATACTGCAATCCCATTTTCACCCTGACCATATTGAAATAACGGTTGATATACAAAATAAAGCTATACAGCGTATCTCCAACATAAGCTAACCATTTAGCATATTGCATTACCCCATCGAACATGTCGCCATGAGTAACCCAGAGCTTTTTTCCATCGGCGGTAACGTGAATGACTTCTTCGACAACTTTGACATCACCAAAAGAAAGTCCAAAAAATTGACGGGCGCTTTCATCATGATTTCCGGGTACATAAATCACTTCAGTCCCCTTGCGTGCCTTACGTAATAGTTTTTGTACTACATCATTATGTGATTGCGGCCAATAGAATGACTTTTTCAGCCTCCATCCATCAATGATGTCTCCGACAAGATAGAACTTATCAGCTTCATTGTGTTTTAGAAAATCGAGGAGGTAGTTTGCCTGACACCCCGATGTTCCTAGGTGTACGTCTGAAATCCAGATGGCTCTGTAATGCATCATGAAACCGTATTAAGCCAAGTCAATATGTAATCATCATGACAGTTTCATGGCAGTTTTGTGACTATCGATAAAACCTCAGATCTGTTTTATATTCCATATCAAGATGAATATTCAAACTATCAGGCCCACTAATGCAAACTCATATCCAAACCTTTTTGCAAATTGGTGCCTTATTTGCGCACATATTTTTTATGGTGTTTTCACTTTAATTTTTGTTTTTCCTTCATCTAATAACAAAAATAAGCAGGCTCATATTCACAAATGGTCTCTTAGACTTTTGAAAATACTTGGTGTTCAGTTAAAAGTAATCAATCGAGTAGTATTGCCGAATTCTCCGTACTTATTGGTATCTAACCATATTTCATGGTTAGATATTCATGCAATCAACGCCTTCAAACCAATTCGTTTTGTAGCTAAATCAGAGGTGGAGAACTGGCCTATTTTTGGTTGGATGGCAAAACAATTAGGTACTGTTTTTATTAAACGAGGTAATTCTAGAAATGCTGCTCAAGTTGTAAATCATATGGCCTACATTCTTCAGACTGAGTCTATTTGTATATTTCCAGAAGGGACCTCGACAGAAGGGCGCAGTGTTAGGACATTTAAAACAAATCTTTTTGAATCAGCAGTCGTTAGTAAGGTCCCGGTATACAGTGTTGCCATACAATATTTTGACCAAAATACCGGGTTGCGTTCAGAAGTAGCAGCTTTTGTTGGGGACATGGGGCTTTTAGAGTCAATTGCTCAAATATTGAGACATCGGCATTTACGTGTAGACCTTACTTTTATGCCTCCATTTGAGTCTAATCTAGTATTCTCAAGGGATAGAAAATGGCTTGCTTTGCATAGCCAAGAGCAAATTTCTGCAGTATTAAGCCCTAAATAAATATAGTAATAAATCTGTCATATCTTTAAGTTACATTTTAAAATACCGTAATGGGAAACAAAATGAGCTCAAAGCACAAAGAAATGGCTGAGTGGTATCGCCGTGCACAAGAAGAAATTCTGGATAGCATGGATGAAGAGCTCGAGATGGAGTTGGACGATGATCGCCTTTCTCCAGACGGGGATAG
>CAJARE010000260.1 GCA_903944255.1 uncultured beta proteobacterium | reverse complement strand
CCCGATTTGCAACAGTAGGAGATGCCGCAGTTGGAATGCACCCAGTAACTGCCCATGGGTTTAATTTTGGCCTACTCGGAGTAGAAAAATTATCAAAGGAGATTTTGACTGCACACAAGCTCGGAAAAGATATTGGAGATCAATCACTGCTACTTCGCTATGAAAGAACGCATCGACTCAAAACAAAGCCCCTCTTCATGATGACGCGATTGATCACAGAGATCTATACAAAAGAATCACCTCCAGCCAAGTTATTGAGAAAAGCACTTCTCCATATCAGCGATAGACTCACGCCATTTAAGCGATCAATAGCTACATCTCTAACTGGCAGGTAGAGCAATTCATCAGAATCTAACTGCCGATGATTCCCTTTAGACCGGTATATATAGAAACCGCTGTTGTACCAAGGGCGACAATGCTGCCTCCATATTCTTGCAGGGTTTTCATCATGTCACGAAGGCTCATTGGTGAAATGTGACCATCCCCCAAGCCATTCACTACCGCTTTTAGGAAAGGATTGAGCAGCGCTGTCCGCATTTGGCGTTGCTTGCTGGCATAGGCGACGCCGCCCAGTAGCATCCCCGTTAAGAAACTAAACGCAATGCTGGCAGAGTACTCCAACACCTCCCGCCATTCATATGTATTTTGCGGCCAGATTGGGGACCCATCCACCATCGTAGTCATCCAACTCATACCGATGACGGAAGAAATAGCTAAAAATACCACGCCCATAAACCAAGGAAATAACTTACGCGGCGCCCCTTTAAATAAGAAATATCCAAAAGGTAGTGGTAATAGGATGGAAATAAGGCGCAAGTAAATGGGCTTGGTGTCATACACAATCGTGATCAAACCATGCGCCGCTAATAGAAGCAACAACGGAATGCCTATATACAACAGGACATCTACCATCGATAAAACAAGACCCCTGGGCTCAGCTTGTTTTTGAGCTTGCTCATCAAGCAATAATTGCAACTCAGCGATTCGATGCTCGTATGCTTCTTGATTGGGAATTTCGTCAAGTTGCTTTTCTAGTTCAGCGACTTTAGCCATCATTGGCCTAAAGAGATACAAGTCGCGTGTGCAAACCCTGCAAACAGCCGCCTCTGCATCAACCTCAGAAAGACAGTAAGGACAATGCATTATTTACTGACAATCAAAGTAAAGACCGAATTCGTTTCACGACCATCGGCATCTTTGACTGTCACCCGAATAGTGTGGGAGCCTGGCGGTACATCTGCTTTGGCAAAGTCAATGCCACTAGCGCTAATAGAATTCTTCAGTCGTGGCGTTAAATCTACAAAAGGAGATTTCATATAAACGACTTTGACAGAATTGGGATCTATCTTGCCATCACCACGTGCCTCAAATTTAATCTTAAAATCAATCGGGGAAGTCACTGGAGTATCTGCTTCTGGTGAGGCCAGCTTCACTGAAGGGCCGCGAGAAATTCCCCGTGTTGACAAGGTACCAGAAGCAGCGGGCAAAGCCGCTTCTTTGGCGCTAATCAAAGGAGCCGCAATGGCTATTTGCGCACCGGCAATAAAAGTAGCAGCGAGTAAGAGTTGAGAAAATTTCATAAATATTCCAAAGTATCAAACTATTAATAATAGCTATCTTAAATCAATCTCCAACCACAACGAATGGCGCCCAAAATAAAGGGTGGGCATAAGAGTACTTCATGTTACCCCCCTCCTTCATACCGCCTTGGTCCACTTGATTGAGCATGGCCTGTCTTAATGCCTCTGACTTAGTAATTCCTTGAGTTTGTTGCTGACGCTTAAACAAGTCGGTCATCAATTGCCGAGATGCTACTGAATCTACCGGCCAATTAGAGACCAATAGCGCCCTTGCACCAGCAAAGAAGAATGCTCTACCCAAACCCGATACAGCCTCAGATCCCGATCCCTCGCCTGCCGCAGTATTACAAGCAGATAACACCACCCAATCCGCATCCAATTTTAAAGTAATCACCTTATCCATAGTCAACAAACCATCATCCTGGTCTCCAGTAACATCAGGCGAGGACATCGCCAATGCAGGTTGAGTTAGTCCATTTAACTCTCCCGGCACTAAACCGTGAGTAGAAAACATGATGACTTTGCGATCTGACAAGTCCATTGATACAACCTGTTTAACGCTAGCTTGCTTATGTAAAAAGATATCGCTGGGTTGGGCGCCCACAACTCTGCCAATCTCCTCTATTTCTAGACTGGTATCTGGTAGTCGCGGGAGTAAGGCTAGCTCAGCAGAACTAACGCCTGCTGTTTTGGGTGCACTTCTTAATTTAAGGGGAATACCGCGGGTAGCTAGTTGAGTTGAAGCGCTTTTTTGAGCACTCTTTTCTTGAGCGCTACTAAAGTAAGGATCTCCAAAGCCCACAAAGCTCTTACGATTTGGATTTCCCTCTGGCAGGCTTCTGAGGGCAGTTAATGCAGTAACAGATGGAAGCTGCGCCACAGCTATATCCCTTG
>CAJARE010000259.1 GCA_903944255.1 uncultured beta proteobacterium | reverse complement strand
TTTCATCCGCGGCCGGCCTAAAGGGAGGCAATCGCTATTCAGTCTATGCCGCTTCGAAATTTGCTGTAGTTGGATTTTCCGAATCCTTGGCGGAAGAATTAAAAAACTTTGGGATTCAAATTACTTGTGTGGAGCCAGGCTATTTCAGAACGGATTTCTTAGATCTGAGCTCTTTGAGGTTTGGTACTCAGGTTGTAGAAGAGTATGAGGGCACCTCGACAAAGTTTAAGATTAATCTTAGTGCTGCAAATAGGGCTCAGGCTGGAGATCCTATGAAATTGGCAAAGGCAATTATCACTTTGGCTAAAAGTGATAATCCCCCTGTGCACTTCCCGGTTGGCGTTGATACGCTTGACTGGATTGAGCAGAGAAATTTTAATATTAATAGCGATATTGATTCATGGCGCAAGCTATCAATTAATACCGCATTCGATGCTTAAGAGGCCCTGATTAGCATCTTAAATAAACTGGCTAATGGGCATCGCCCATTGTTTTGGCATTAAGAGTTTTTTGACTCCAAGCCAATGCGGAGCCCAGCAATAAAATAAACCCAGATACCCACAGCCCTCGGGCTAAGCCTCCCGATCCATCTGAAATCCATCCGCTAAGGCTCGGCCCAATGACCTGCCCAATGGCAAATGTAACAGTAAAAACAGTGATGCCTGCCACCCATTGATGTTGGGGTAAGTTATGCCTTACAAAGGCTGTCGTAGAGGCTACTGCGGATATAAAGCAGGCCCCAAAAATCATGCCAGAAGTAAAAATCATCAGCATCTTGAATGAGTTGGGTGCCCGAGTTATAAAGTTGGCACAAAGAGGTGGAATAAAGCAAGCAATGCTAATTAGGAGGTTGGTGAGTGCCAACGTTTGCCCTCCTTTGTAGCTGTTAAAAGCTTTCGCCCAAATTTTTGCCGAGAAGATTACAAAAAGACCTAAGGTTGCATAAAAAAGCGTGATGTTCCATTCTGGGATTCCAATTTGCCTTAATAGACTAATAACAAATGTCATGTATCCGATGTATCCCATCCCAAAACAAAAATAGGCCAATACCATGGGGAGATAGTTTTTTATTGGAGTGCGTCCCAAACTTTTTATCCTTGGCAATACTGGTGGTGTAGCGTAACTCGACTTCCACATGAGTGCAGTAGATAGCAGTCCTAGTATTGATATCGCAATCCAAGCTAGCTGCCAAGGGTGCTCCCATTCTAGAATCGTTCCTAGTGCAATAGCTTCGGGTACCAAGAAGCTCGTGATAATAATTCCGATCCCCGCGCCACCATAATAGATGCCTATAAACCATCCTGAAGAATGGGGATGTTCGCTGCCTAGCTGCGCAATTAATATAGCGCCACCTGTAAACACAAAAGCGCTGCAGATTCCAGCTAAAAGTCTTAAGAGGAAAATGAGGGTCGGCTCAATGGTTGAACTACATAGACCAATAAAAATGCTTGTTAGCACACCGCTTACAACAAATGTTGTTGCAAGGGTAAAGCGTCTGATAAAAAAAGGAAGGCTTATGGCCCCCAATAGATAGCCTAAAGCATTGGCTGTATTCATGGAGCCAACCATCAAATAGGACCAAGAAAGATCAGACTTCATTGCAGGGATGAATAGGCTATATGAAAAGCGCGCCAAACTAACTCCGAGGCATGATCCTAGGGCTAGTCCAAGTGCGCCAAATCGTAATCCAGTTGCAAGCAGTACCTTTACAAAATACTTGTCAATCAATTGCATTGCAGCAGCACGGTCTTTAATCTGCGGCAAAAACAAATAGTCATCTGCAGTTGCCAAGCCTTGCTTATTGTAATAATTACGCAGATGTTCATATATGCGTACAGCAGGTTGCAATGTAATAACTGGTGCGGAGTGACGCTTGGTTTCAGGTATTGTTAAACGCAAGTAGATGTGACCATTACGTATCACTTCAATATGCTTGTGTTGCATTAACTTCATATCTACTGGACGTACAAAACTGTTGACCATAAAACCAATTAACCAAGTCATTTCGCGTGGAATGTTAGCGTCTGGTGCAAACAGATTGTTGTGTTTGGTACGATGAGTGACTTTAATTGGCGCGCACAATTGGTTTGCTAATACTTTGCTGGCACGGAGTAATGCACGGTATTCAACAACACTAAATCCGCC
>CAJARE010000258.1 GCA_903944255.1 uncultured beta proteobacterium | reverse complement strand
TCATGCGAGCCACATTACGGCTCTTATAAAACTCATGAATCTGTTGGCAAATATCTTTCAGGCCAACACGCTCATAGCGTGGGTGCTTAGCCACAAACTCTGGCAATACTTTCCATAAAGAAGCATTTTTATCAAAGTGATCCTTAATTTGATGCAATTCAGTAACAAGGGTATTCAAACGGCCCTTAGTAATACCAATCGTGAACATAATGAAGAAAGAATATAAGCCGCACTTCTCAACAATCACACCATGTTCAGCCAAATACTTAGTCACGATGCTCGCTGGAATACCCATCGAACCAAAGTTACCTTCAATATCTAGACCTGGGGTAACCACAGTGGCTTTAATCGGATCAAGCATGTTGAAATCTTTAGCCAATTTACCAAAGTCATGCCAAGCAGCAGAGGGTTCTAAGATCCAATCTGAGCGCTCGCCGATGCCTTCTTCAGCCAAATGGTCGGGACCCCAAACCTTAAACCACCAGTCTGCACCAAACTTTTCATCTACTTCGCGCATAGCACGCCGGAAGTCCATTGCTTCAGCAATAGACTCCTCTACGAGCGTAGTGCCGCCAGGAGATTCCATCATGGCTGCAGAAACATCGCAAGAAGCAATAATTGCGTATTGCGGACTAGTAGAGGTATGCATCAAGTAGGCCTCATTAAAACAATCACGATCAAGCTTATGCTCATCTGCATCCTGCACTAATACTTGCGATGCTTGAGATAAGCCGGCCAGTAATTTATGAGTCGACTGAGTAGCAAACATCAAACTTTTTTTAGTGCGCTTACGATCAGCGCCAATGGCATGCATATCTTTGTAAAAAGGATGGAAGGCTGCATGGGGTAACCAAGCTTCATCAAAATGCAAAGAATCCACTTTGCCGTCAAGCATTTCTTTAATCATTTCGACGTTATAAATAATACCGTCGTAGGTACTTTGGGTGAGTGTCATCACTCGTGGAACAACGTTTTTGTTCTTAATAAATGGATTAGCGTCAATTTTCTTTTTGATATTGGCCCACTCAAACTCTTCTTTAGGAATTGGCCCAATAATGCCCAAGTGATTTCGCGTAGGCATTAAGAAAATTGGAATGGCACCCATCATGGTGATGGAATGTATCACTGACTTATGACAGTTTCGATCTACTAGAACGACATCGCCTGGTGCCACCGTAGAGTGCCAAACTATCTTATTAGAGGTAGAGGTGCCATTGGTAACAAAGAACAAATGGTCAGCGCTAAAGATGCGGGCGGCATTACGCTCGCTTTGTAACACTGGTCCAGTGTGATCTAAGAGCTGCCCTAATTCCTCCACAGCATTGCAAACGTCTGCACGCAACATATTCTCACCAAAGAACTGATGGAACATGCGGCCTACTGGACTTTTCAAGAAAGCCACACCGCCAGAGTGTCCAGGGCAATGCCATGAATATGAGCCCTCTGAAGCGTAATTCGTTAAGGCACGGAAGAATGGTGGGGCTAATGAGTCCAAATAAACCCTAGCCTCACGAATGATGTGACGGGCTACAAATTCTGGGGTGTCTTCATTCATATGAATAAAGCCATGTAACTCACGCAAAATATCATTTGGCATATGGCGCGACGTACGTGTCTCGCCATACAGGAAGATTGGAATATCTTCATTCCGTTTACGAACTTCGGTAATGAATGCGCGTAAATTATTTAAAGCTGGAAGATCATGATCTTCTGAATCAGAATCAAATTCTTCATCATCGATCGATACGATAAAACTAGAGGCGCGAGATGCTTGCTGAGCAAATGAAGTGAGGTCGCCATAACTAGTCAAACCAATCACTTCCATTCCTTCGGTTTCAATAGCTTCCGCTAAATCACGAATACCAGAGCCCGAAATATTTTCCGAACGAAAGTCCTCATCAATAATGATGATTGGGAAACGAAATTTCATAAATACTCCCCTGCTGTATGGCCCAATAGATTTGGGGCCGACTTCTCAAAATTGGAAAGAATCATTGCCCAACCAAGATGATGGCTAAAAAGAAATGTACGCACCGCCGCAAATGACTCAGGTCTTAGGCAGGGTTACGCCCTGCTGACCTTGATACTTGCCACCACGATCTTTGTATGATGTACCGCATACTTCATCGCTCTCAAAGAAAAGGACTTGGGCGCATCCCTCACCTGCATAAATCTTTGCAGGCAATGGTGTGGTATTCGAAAATTCTAAGGTGACGTAACCTTCCCATTCGGGTTCGAATGGAGTGACGTTCACAATAATTCCGCAACGAGCATAAGTACTTTTGCCAACGCAGATTGTCAATACACTGCGTGGAATCTTGAAGTACTCCACCGTTCTTGCTAAGGCAAATGAGTTTGGGGGGATGATACAAACATCGCCCCTGAAATCAACAAATGATTGTTCATCGAAATTTTTTGGATCGACGATGGTGCTATTGATATTAGTAAAAATCTTGAATTCGTCTGCACAACGAATGTCATAGCCATAGCTTGATGTGCCATAACTCACGATTTTGTTCCCAGCAGCGTCTTGGCGAATTTGCCCAGGCTCAAATGGGCTGATCATGCCTTGCTCGCCCATGCGGCGGATCCAGTGGTCTGATTTAATAGTCATGGCGGAATTGTAAAACCTTCGTAGGGAACTTCCCACCTTTTATAGGGGGTGGGTAAGTAAAAATCAGCTAATTTGACTAAAAACAACTCGCTCAGGGGCGTTGTAGATCTCGAAGTGTTTGCCTGAGCAGCGGGACATAATGGTGAGATTGGTTTTACGGGCCAGTTCAAGACCCATCAAGGTCACGCCGGAGCGTGTCAGAAGAAAGGGGATCCCCATTTGAGCTCCCTTGATGACCATCTCAGAAGTCAAGCGCCCAGTGGTAAAGAAAATCAAATCCTTCCCAGGCCTATTCACTAGCCACATCAAACCAGAAATTGAATCGACCGCATTGTGACGACCGACATCTTCAATAAAATGCAAAAGCCTTACCTCTGCGTCACCTTGCCTTTCAAAAACGGCACAAGCATGCACAGAGCCCGACTTTTTATAAATGGTGTCATGAGAACGGATCGATTCAATGAGACTAACAATTGCCTCTTGAGATAATGTTGGGCCCTCTGGTAGGCGAATCTGCGCCATCTCCTCCATGAGACCACCAAACATCGTACCTTGACCACAGCCAGTGGTGACCACCCTCTTGCTAGTAAGCACATCAATATCGACCGTACTACGTCTTGTTTTCACCGCAGCTGAATCGGTATCCCAATCCACCTGGATGCTTTCAATATCGTCTGGAGACTCGACCATCCGCTGATTACGCAAATATCCGAGTACTAAGGCCTCTGGGGCACTTCCCAAAGTCATCAAAGTCACGATTTCACGCTTATCCAAATAGATCGTCAGGGGGCGCTCTCCAGGTATATGGGTGAGCTTAAGACGCCCCATTTCATCCAATATTTCAACCTCATGCACCAAGGGCACGGAGGCATTTGACATCTGAATATTGGGCTTTACTGCCATAAAACGCTTTCCTATAGGAGGTGTAAACCGAAGTTTGGTGCCCATTATTGACCACCAATGGGGTATTACTTTAACTGCAGACTAAAATTAGTGCTCAATCAATACATTAGACCCAGCATAATCCTAGATTAACCCTGTTTAACCCTCTTATTTAAGTCCGCTTTACATGAGTAGCTCATCTCGTCGCCTCCTTGTCACCTCTGCTTTGCCATATGCCAATGGCCAGATTCATATCGGCCATTTAGTGGAGTATGTACAAACTGATATTTGGGTACGATTTCAGCGCATGCGCGGTCATGAGGTCCACTATGTCGGCGCTGACGATACCCACGGCACCCCCATCATGTTGCGGGCCGAAAAAGAAGGCATCACTCCAAAGGAGCTGATCGCTAATGTTTGGAAAGAACATAAGCGTGACTTTGATAACTTCCTAATTTCATTTGATAACTATTACACAACGGATAGCCCTGAGAATGAAAAACTTGCGCAAAGTATTTATCTGAAGTTACGTGATGCTGGGTTCATTGAAAAACGAGCAATCGAACAAGCTTACGATCCCGTTAAAGAAATGTTTTTACCCGATCGCTTTATCAAAGGCGAATGCCCGAAATGTGGCGCAAAAGATCAATACGGCGACTCCTGCGAAAAGTGCGGAGCTACGTACTCACCCACCGATCTAAAAAATCCTTTCTCAGTTGTGAGTGGTGCCACACCGATAAAAAAAGTTTCTGACCATTATTTCTTTAAGTTATCTGATCCGCGCTGCGAAACTTTCTTACGCGAATGGACTCAAGTCAAAACGCCATTGCAGCCTGAAGCCCGAAATAAGATGAAGGAATGGGTTGGAGAGCCTGGTGATAGCAAGCTTGGTGATTGGGATATCTCTCGAGATGCGCCCTACTTTGGCTTTGAAATTCCTGATGCACCAGGTAAATATTTCTATGTCTGGCTTGATGCTCCGATTGGCTACTACGCTAGCTTCCTGAACTACTGCCAAACAAAGGGTCTCGATTTTGATGAGTGGGTTAAGCCCGATACCACTACTGAGCAGTACCATTTCATCGGTAAAGATATTTTGTATTTCCACACTCTCTTTTGGCCTGCTACTTTGCAATTCGCAGGCTATAGAACCCCGACCAATGTTTTTGCACATGGCTTCTTAACTGTCGATGGCGAAAAGATGAGTAAATCACGCGGCACTCTCATCTCTGCCAATAGCGTGATTGAGTGTGGCTTTAACCCCGAATGGTTCCGTTATTACTTCGCCACTAAGCTCAATGACAGCATGGAAGACTTAGATCTCAATCTGCAAGATTTTGTTGCCCGAGTCAATAGCGATCTATTAGGTAAATATATCAATATCGCTAGTCGCAGCGCAGGCTTCTTAGTGAAACGCTTTAATGGTGTTGTGTCAGATGAAGCGATGAGTCATCCCTTACTAAAAGAAATTGCTGCCGCAAGCGAAAAAATTGCAGCCCTTTATGAAGGTCGTGAATACGCGAAAGCTTTACGTACCATCATGGATTTAGCAGATAAGGTAAATGGTTTTGTTGATGAAAATAAGCCTTGGGAAATTGCCAAAGATCCAGAGCGTGAAGCTGATTTACAGCGTGTCTGCAGCGTGACCTTAGAAGCCTTTCGCATGCTCAGTCTGTATCTCAAGCCTGTGATCCCTGAGGTGGCTGCGGGTGTAGAGGCATTTTTATCCATACCCCCATTAAGCTGGGCTGATATTGATCAACCACTGTCTAGCAAGAACCCTGTTAAGACCTATAAGCATCTGATGACACGTGTAGAGGCCCCACAAATTGAGGCTTTGCTGGCTGCAAACTTATAAAAAGTCCCTGAAAAACCACCTATATAATGGTTCCTGTAGTCCCAAAATGGCTTTTGGAACATATACCATAAGCCATTGAATTTATTGAGTATTTTAGGAAATCCCATGGCAAGATATCAATCTGAATTCACCCAGTTCTTAAATGAACTGAAAACTGAGAAACCTCAGCTCGAAGCAGACCAGCAAGCTGGTCGTGCTCTGTTATGGGATCAAGATCCATTAAGCGTTGAAGATCAGCGTCGTGCAAAAGCCGCTAAATTAAAACAACGCGCTTACGTCTATTCGAATGACTGATCCTAATTCTCAGCCCTTACCTGATTTATTGAATAGCACCCCAGAAGTCACTGATGGGATGTCATTGGCATTTGCCAAGCTGTATGGTGAGCCACTTTTTAAGCTGCCTACCGATCTATACATTCCACCTGATGCACTAGAGGTCTTTCTTGAAGCATTTGAGGGGCCACTCGATCTTTTGCTGTATCTGATTCGTAAGCAAAATTTCAATGTGCTTGATATTCCTATGGCGCAGGTCACCCTACAGTACCTTAGTTATATTGACCAAATCCGCCATCATAATTTAGAGCTTGCAGCTGAATATCTTTTAATGGCAGCGATGTTGATTGAAATCAAATCTCGCATGCTGCTTCCAATGAAGAAAGCTGACAGCGAAGAAGAAGTTGAAGATCCTCGTGCAGAGTTAGTTCGTCGCTTACTTGAATACGAACGCATGAAACTGGCTGCGCAAGAATTAGATCAAATTCCCCAGCATGGTCGCGACTTTCAGATAGCACATGGTCATATTGATACAACTGTTGCAATTACTTGGCCAGAAGTGAATTTGGATGACTTGCAAATGGCTTGGCGAGATGTATTACATCGAGCCAAACTCAATCAACACCACACCATCACCCGTGAAGAATTATCTGTCCGCGATTTTATGACACGCATTTTGCGTCGTTTACAAAACACACGGTTCATTGAGTTCGGTGAATTGTTTGAGGACGCTATCAAATCTGGTAAAGGCATCTCTGTGGTCATCGTCAACTTCATTGCGGTGCTAGAGCTCTCTCGTGAAGCCTTAGTTGAGATTACTCAGGCTGAGCCATATGCCCCCATCTACGTTCGGCTTGCGTATACGCCTGTTGCATGAAGATCATTAGCGATATACAAGAATTACGCGATCATTTACGCGGTCAAAACCGTGCCTCATTTGTACCCACCATGGGTAATTTGCATGAAGGTCATCTCTCTCTTATGCGGCTTGCAAGGCAGCATGGTGACCCAGTGGTTGCCAGCATCTTTGTCAATCGACTCCAATTTGGCCCAAACGAGGATTTTGAAAGCTATCCACGCACCATGCAGGATGACATTGAAAAGCTTGAGAGAGAGGGTGTCTATATTTTATTTGCCCCTACCGAGCGCGAACTCTATCCTCAGCCACAGGAGTACCGGGTTGACCCACCTCATCAATTAGGCGACATCCTTGAAGGTGAGTTTCGTCCCGGATTTTTTAAAGGAGTATGCACGGTTGTTCTCAAGCTCTTTTCTTGTGTGCAACCTAAAGTGGCTATTTTTGGAAAAAAAGATTACCAACAGTTGATGATCATTCGTCAAATGGCCAAGCAATTTGCTTTACCGGTTGATATTATTCCTGGAGAGACCATTCGCGCAGAAGATGGCTTAGCGCTCTCTTCTCGCAATAGTTTCCTATCTATTCAGGAGCGTGATGAAGCGCCAGAACTACAAAAAGCACTCAAAGAAGTTCGCGAGAAAGTTCTCCAACTCAATATATGTAGCACGCATACTTTGTCAGAAATTGAAAAAACAGCTGTCGCTCAATTAACTGGGCGCGGATGGCAGCCTGACTACATCGCAATTCGTCAGCAAAGTGATTTAGCACCACCCTCTAATGAAAGCCTACAGGCTGGTGAGCCCCTCGTGATCCTCACGGCGGCTAAGTTAGGTAAAACACGTTTGATTGATAACTTAGAGGTTTAATCTAAGATTACAAGACAAAGAATTGCCCAAGCTGTAAGTTGAGTTCTTTAGCTAATTCAGCACCACTGACTTTTCCTGAGGCCCCTTTTGCTTTGAGGACTTCAATTTGACCTCCATGGCAGGCTACAAAAAAAGAATCTAGGGTAATAGCAGTGATCTCTCCAGGCTTTCCTTTGACCGCCCCGAACGTTGCGACTACATGCTTATGGCAATCATAGATCTGCACTTTTTGCTCACCAAGCTTAGTCCATGCACCAGGCGCAGGATTGCAAGCGCGTATCAAGTTATAGATTTGGTTAATATGTGTTGCCCAATGAATCTGCGCAGCATTCGCATCAAACCAACCTTCGTAGTTGGCTAGCGATTCATCTTGTACAATTTCTTGATGCTTACCTGCGACTACAAGATCAGCAGCTTCTAGCAAGGCTTTCACACCAATAGGAAAGAGATGATCAAAATACACTTTGCCTAAAGTGTCATCGGGACTAATTGCAACTTCTTTTTGCAAAATCACTGCGCCTTCATCCAGGCCATCAGAAGGACGGAAAATAGTTAAACCTGTTTTTTCTTCACCCAATGCAATTGCCCAATTAATGGCACTGGGACCACGATACTTTGGCAAAAGTGATGGGTGGTATTGAATCGTGCCGTGCTTTGGGATTTTGCAAAGCTCTTGCGGCACAAACTGCAGTACATATGCCATCACACAGATATCGGCCTGGCTATCAATCATCGCTTGAGCAGCATCAGGACCTTTGAGAGAAGAAAACTGCAAAGGGGTTAAGCCCTTTGCTAGTGCAGCCTCTTTCAGGACTTCGGGTTTAGTGGATTTAGGATTATCTGGCGGACAAAAAACAGCAACAATCTCATTGCCACGATCCAAAAAGGCCTCTAATGCTGCCTTACCAAAATCTGCACTCCCAATCAACGCAACCCGCATCTTAGATCACCTTGTCATGACGTAATGAAATCAATTCATCAGTGGAATAACCTAATTCACTGAGAATTTCATCGGTATGCTCACCTAGTAAAGGCGAACGAGTAACGTCGGTTGGGCTATCAGACATCTTGATGGGGTTACCAACAGTCAGGTACTTGCCGCGAATTGGATGATCCACCTCTACCACTGTACCAGTAGCACGCAGTGCTGGCTCTTCAGCAATTTCCTTCATCGACAAAATAGGGCCGCAAGGAATATCGTACTGATTCAAGATATCCATGACTTCGAATTTACTCTTGGTCATCGTCCATTTTTCAATCTCGCCAAAGATTTCCATCAAGTGAGGCAAGCGTGCCATAGGTGAGGCAAAACGCACATCAGTAATCCAATCTTCCCGACCAATTACCTTACAAACCGCTTCCCATACTGGAGCCTGAACAATAACGTACATATAGGCATTTGGATCCGTTTCCCAGCCTTTACATTTCACAATCCATCCTGGCTGACCGCCACCAGAGGCATTGCCAGCTCGCGGCACAGCATCACCAAACTCACCATTTGGGTACTGTGGGTACTCTTGCATCACACCAACACGCTCTAAACGCTGTTGATCGCGCAACTTCACGCGGCACAAATTCAATACAGCATCTTGCATTGCTGCTAATACTTTTTGACCACGACCAGAATGTGTGCGCTGATATAAGGCAGTCACAATCCCTAAAGCTAAATGCAAGCCAGTACCACTATCACCAATTTGCGCGCCGGTTACCATCGGAGGACCATCATCAAATCCAGTGGTTGATGCAGAGCCGCCCGCGCATTGCGCTACGTTCTCATAGACCTTGCAATCTTCGTATGGGCCAGGACCAAAACCTTTTACAGAAGCCATAATCATCATTGGGTTGAGCTCTTGAATGCGCTCCCAAGAAAACCCCATACGATCTAAAGCACCCGGTGCAAAATTCTCAACCAACACATCACACTCTTTAATTAAGCGCTCAAGAATCTCTTTACCTTTTTGAGTTTTGGTATTCACCGTAATCGAACGCTTATTGTGGTTCAACATTGTGAAATACAAACTATCAGCATCAGGAATGTCGCGCAACTGTCCACGAGTCGCATCCCCTTCGCCTGATTTTTCTACCTTGATCACATCCGCTCCAAACCAAGCAAGTAATTGCGTACAAGTTGGTCCTGACTGAACGTGTGTGAAGTCGAGGATTTTGACTCCTTCTAGTGCTTTTGCCATGATTTAAGTCCCAATAAGAATAAAATTTTGAATTGGAATAATTTTACCAGCGAGGAATTAGGTCTGTGAGAGCATGCCCAATTGTTGGGCGCAGGGTCATTTAAGGCCCCAGCAGGACTAAATAGAGCTTAAGACAATGGGTTTTCAAGGTCAGCAAGACGCTTTTTCAAGGCCCGCTCCTCGGCAAAGCGCTCAGTTTCATCACGAATAACTGCCACCACGCCATTCGCATGATGGTTTTCATCAAACAGCATGCCGACCGTAAATGCAATGGATAGAGTACTGCCATCCTTGTGCCTAGCCGGAACTCTCAATACAGAATCTCCGTAGCGCGTGGTGCCGGTTAACATCGATTTACTGTAGCCCTCATTATGTCTGTGACGCTGACGCTCTGGCACGATTAAATCGACAGTATTACCAAGAGCCTCTGCTTCGGAATACCCAAAAATCCGAGTAGCTGGAGCATTCCAAAGCACAATCTTTTCATTAGCATCGGAAACAATAATGGCATCTCCTATAGATTGAGCTAAGTGATTCAAATCGATGTTTATATTCATATAGCCAGTCTATCAATATTTAGATTGCATAGAGTATTTTGAGGTGAGAAAAAAGGCGCTCACGAGGAGCGCCTTGAACTTAATACTAATAGATATCGTTATTAAACTGCTTTAGCTGTATGCAACTTAGCAATGTCATCAGCGCTATAGCCAAGATCAGCCAATACCTCATCAGTATGCTCACCTAAAACTGGTGAAGGCTTCACTTCAACCTCTAAATCAGAGAACTTGATTGGGCTACCAATAGTTAAATACTTACCACGCACCTTGTGATCAACTTCAACAATTGAGCCACTCTTGCGTAAGTCTGGAGATGCAGCCAATTCCTTCATTGATAACACTGGAGCGCATGGGATATCAAACTTACGAAGGATATCTACAGCCTCATACTTAGTCTTATCTTTGAGCCAATCTTCAATTGTTGCAAAGATGTCGAAAATTTTATCTTGACGAGCTTCAGCAGTCATATATGCAGGATCAGTTGCCCATTCTGGCTTACCTAAAGCTTTAGTGATTGGCTCCCAAGCATGGCCTTGAATGGTGAAATAGATATATGCATTTGGATCAGTTTCCCATCCCTTACACTTCAATACCCAACCCGGCTGACCGCCACCACCAGCATTGCCACCGCGTGGTACTACATCGGAGAATGTGCCATGCGGATACTGTGGATACTCTTCCAAGTAACCTACTTTGTCCAAACGCTGCTGATCACGCAATTTCACACGGCATAAGTTCAATACTGCATCTTGCATTGAGCAAGAAACCTTTTGACCTTTTCCTGTTTTTTGACGCTGCATCAACGCAGTCAAAATACCGATTGCTAAATGCATACCAGTATTTGAGTCGCCCAAAGCTGCCGCAGAAACAGTCGGAGGACCATCCCAGAAGCCAGTTGTTGAAGCAGCACCGCCAGCACACTGAGCAACGTTCTCATACACTTTTAAGTCTTCATATGAGTGACCATCGCTGAAACCTTTTACTGATGCCAAAATCATTTTTGGATTGAGTTCTTGAATACGCTTCCAAGAGAAACCCATGCGATCTAAAGCGCCAGGACCAAAGTTCTCAACCATGACATCAGAAACTTTGATCATCTTTTCTAAAACTTCCTTACCCTCTGGAGTTTTAGTATCCAAGGTCAAAGAACGCTTATTACCGTTTAGCATTGTGAAATACAAAGCATCTGCGCCGGGGATGTCACGTAATTGGCTACGAGTAACGTCGCCAGAACCTGGACGCTCAACCTTAATCACGTCAGCTCCATAAAAACCCAATAACTGAGTACATGCAGGACCCGCTTGAACATGGGTGAAGTCAATGATGCGAATACCGTCTAATGGTTTAGTCATGTTTGTTTCTCCTTAAGTGTTACGTATTTAGCTTTAGTAAAATTATTTCTTAGCAGCTGCAGTAGATGGGTTTAAATTAGTTAAACGCCCACTTTCAGTACCAGCGGTTTCATCAATAACAGCATTGATGAGGGCTGGTTTACCGGCAGCAATTGCTTCTGTTAACGCTACTTCTAATTCTGCTGGCGTAGTTACGTAGTAACCCACTCCACCGAATGCTTCAATCATCTTGTCATAACGAGCATCTTTCACAAACACGGTGGGTGCTACGTCAGCACCGCCAGTAGGATTCTTATCTGTTCCGCGGTAGACACCATTGTTATTAAAGACAACCGTAGTAATTGGCAAGTTATAACGGCAAATAGTTTCGAGTTCCATACCGCTAAAACCGAATGCACTATCTCCCTCGACCGCTACTGTTGGCAAGCCGCTAGTCACGGTTGCACCGATAGCGTAACCCATACCAATACCCATAATGCCCCAGGTACCTGAGTCAAAACGTTTACGCGGCTTATACATATCAACGATGGCACGGCAATAGTCAAGCGTGTTAGCTCCCTCGTTTACTAAGTTCACATCAGGGTTCTTTTTGATCACATCACGGATCACGCGCAAAGCACCATGGAAGTTCATTGGATTCGCTTCTTTGGCCAGAGTTTCTGCCATCTTTGCAGTGTTCTTCTCTTTCTTCTCATTGATGGCTGCAATCCATTCAGCGCTTGGCTTAGACACCGCAGAAATACCTTTGAGCAACTCACTAACGCATGAACCAATATCACCAATTAACGGTGCATCAATTTGAACGTTGCTATCGACTTCGTTTGCTTGAATATCGATCTGAATAAATTTCTTAGGTTCTTTTCCCCAAGTCTTTCCTTTGCCGTGAGCAAGCAACCAATTCAAACGTGCACCAACCAACATCACTGCATCAGCTTCAGCCAATACAAATGAGCGTGCGGCAGAAGCAGATTGCGGATGATTATCTGGCAATAAACCTTTGGCCATCGACATTGGTAAGTAAGGGATGCCTGATTTTTCAACCAGTGCACGAATATCTGCATCTGCTTGAGCATAAGCAGCGCCTTTACCCAACAAAATCAATGGACGCTTAGCGCCTTTCAACACATTGAGCGCACGTGCTACAGCATCGGCAGCAGGGATCTGGCGTGGAACGGGATCAATTACTTTGAAGATAGACTTCTTCGCCTCTTCAATAGGCATTGTTTGAGCTAACAACTGTGCAGGCAGGTCTAAATACACTCCACCTGGACGACCTGAAACCGCAGCACGGATGGCACGAGCAAAACCAATGCCGATATCTTCAATGTGATTAATGCGATAAGCTGCTTTGCAATATGGCTTAGCAGCATTGAGCTGATCCATCTCCTCGTAGTCACCCTGTTGTAAGTCAACGATTTCGCGCTCACTTGAGCCGCTAATCAAAATCATCGGGAAACAATTCACAGTTGCATTGGCAAGCGCTGTTAGACCATTTAAGAATCCTGGTGCAGAAACAGTCATACAAATACCAGGCTTTTGAGTCATATAACCTGCAATTGCTGCTGCATTACCCGCATGTTGTTCATGACGAAAACCAATAAAGCGCATTCCCTCAGCTTGAGCCAAACGACACAAGTCAGTAATTGGGATCCCAACAAGACCAAAAATAGTGTTGAGATCATTCGCTTTTAAGGCATCGATGACCAGATGAAAGCCATCGGTTAATTGTGTGTTTTGAGTATCTGTTGTCATAGAAATTTTTTATGAATTACAAAGGCTTTCACAGGGATTTAATCCCTGATATATCGCTTTCGCTATTGGTCTCCCATTAAGTTATTTATTGCATACTGAGTTCAACCCAGCTTAGGCAGAGATGAATATTAGGCTTGAGCAAGAGGATGATCATTGACTTCGGTCAATTTCCCCTAAATCGAGCGCCCCAAAGGGAAATTCTCTAGATAAAAAGCTCTTTGTGCTTCGTTTTAAGGCGGCTTAAAGTCTCAGGGGAGAGGTTGAGATAGGCTGCAAGCTCTTTTTTGGGGAGAAGCTCAAATAAGTTCTCGTATTTACGCAAGAACCGCTCTACCCGCCCAGGGGCATCCAGCATATGTAAGGTAATGGTATGAGCCATGATCTCACTCATCAGACGCATGACCTCAAACTCAAAGCTTTCCTTCAGAGGTTTGTGCTCCTCAAGAAATTCTGCCCATTTTTTCATAGGCATACGAGCCACACGGGTCTTGGTAACGCAAGCAATGCTGTAGGGGGCAGCTGTTTTAAGACGCCAAGCCGCATAGCTCGTTTCTATGTCTTTTTCGATGGCAAAACGCAAAATCATCTCTTTAGCATCTGGACTAGAAACAATGCGTTTGAGAATGCCGTCTAGGACAAAGTACTGCTCCATCTGGTGATCCCCTTGATGAAGCAATATTTCAGATTTTTTGAGGTCTGATATTTCTAAATGGCGCTCTAAATCAGCCATAGCAGCCTTATCCAAGCTTTTTAGCACTGA
>CAJARE010000257.1 GCA_903944255.1 uncultured beta proteobacterium | reverse complement strand
CATTGGTGATTCCTAAGGGCTTTGTTAGGGTAAACCACTCCTCAATTGAGGCATCGTAGTCAATCACATAGCGCGAATTTGGTTGGGATTCATTTTTTTTAAAAATATGAAAATGGCTATCGACAAGCATGGTGTTCATGTTACCATATCTCATCTAGATGAGTAAATGAGATAAAAATCATTATGACTAAAACCACTCTTGGCTATCAAAGCCTCGCTGCCATCTTGCGTGCCAAGGTAGTTTCAGGAGAATGGCGAATTGGTAAAGCCATTCCATCAGAAGCAAGTCTTGCCAAAAAGTTTAGCGTGGCAGTGGGAACGATTCGTCAAGCCATTGCCGAACTAGCAGAAGACGGGGTATTGATAAAGCATCATGGGAAAAGTACAGCTGTTAGTAGCGGGTTAAATGGTCAGTCCATGCTGCGTTTTTTTCGTTATCAGTTAGAAGGTCAAAAGCAGATATTGCCGCAGGCCAAAGTTTTGGATATCAAGCAGGTTACCCCAGATAGGGACATCGTCAAATTAACAGGCTGGAAATCTAAATCATTATTAAAGATTCACCGCATTAGACTTATTAACGGTCAACCATTGCTCTATGAAATTATTTATTTGCCACTACCGCAATTTAAGAAATTAATGCAGTTCAAGAGCAAAGACTTTGATGATTTGTTTTATCCAATGTATGCCAAGGTTTGTGAGATTGCCGTGATTAAAGCCAAAGATCAAGTTAGTTTTGAGCTCATGAAAAAAACTGACGCCAAGATGTTGTCAATGAAAGAAGGGCATCCGGGCGTTCGGGTTACACGTATTGCATTTGATTTGACTGGAAAACCCGTTGAATATCGTAGTTCAATCGGGGATGCAATGGAATTTCGATATGCAGCAGAGGTTCACTAAGGAGACTATATGAAAATGTTAATAAGAGTACTTTTACTAGGATTAGTTGCAGTGAGCAGTTTTGTACATGCGCAACAATGGCCTAATCGACCAATTACGCTAATCGTTAGCTATCCACCCGGAGGAACAGCCGACCTCATGGCCCGAACGATTGCTCCGCCATTGGGAAAAATACTAGGAACTTCGGTAGTGGTTGAAAATAAAGCAGGGGCTAGCGGACAAATTGCTGCAGCCTTTGTTGCCAAAGCAAATGCCGATGGTTACACCATTATGCTCGACGCTTCTTCCTATTCGGTGAATCCGTCTTTATATCCAAAGCTACCCTATGATCCCAATAAAGAATTTAAAACACTTGCTGTGTTAGCTCTTTACCCAAATGTATTGTTGGTAAACCCCTCATTTTCAGCCAAGTCAGTGAAAGACCTTATTGCGATGGCAAAAGCCAAGCCCAATAGCATTGCATTCGCTTCATCAGGCAAGGGTTCTGCCCAACATCTTGCTGGCGCCTTATTTGAAGTTCAGGCAGGGGTGGAAATGCAGCATATTCCTTATAAAGGAGGCGGCCCAGCGCTCAATGATGTGATTGGTGGACAAGTACCCGTCTTTTTTGGAAGTGTTGCCTCAACTAAGCAGCATGTTGATTCAGGGAAGTTAAATGCCTTGGCAGTTACTGGAAAGAAAAGAGCCTCATCCATGCCTAATGTCCCGACAATGGCAGAAGCAGGAGTGCCTAGTTACGAGGTTTATGAATGGAATGCAATTTTTGCTCCAGCCGCTACGCCAGCACCTATCGTGCAACGGTTATCGGATGCAATTGCAAAAGTAATGCAATCAACTGAGGTAAGAGAAAAAGTCACAGGACTTGGTGGTGAGATATTTCAGGGTAATTCTGAAGCCGCTGATAAATTTGTTAAAGCTCAAATGACTGAATGGGCTAAGTTAGTCAAAAGTGGGAAGATTGCTGTTGATTAATTAAATTTATTATCACGAAGGCATGGGATTCATATTGATATCAATTTAGAAATGTCGGTTTACCCGACAAATCCCACTTCAAACCATTTGACCATCTGCCAATACCACCCGACATCCAAGGCATTCCACCCAACGCCAAGGTTCTCGGTGTGTACTGAACACCAAATGTCAGCAGGCTAAAACCATTGTTTAACTAGTTGTTTTAACTCATTTTTACAGCTTCTAAGGCGTAGGTCGCACGTTCGAATCGTGCTGGGCAGGCCAAATTTCATAGGGGTTCATAGCTTCATAGGCTGATCTATTGGCTCGATTGTGATTAAGCATGGGTCTGCTTGAGCAGGGTTCAGGTGGCCTTGAGCCAGCGTGGAAAATCTATGCGGACTATTGGCGACTCTGCGACTGGGTGGGGTGGATAGAATTTTGACCCTGGCGATTTAGTGTCGGTTTGAACCGACT
>CAJARE010000256.1 GCA_903944255.1 uncultured beta proteobacterium | reverse complement strand
ATCATCGTTTGGGATTTAGTGCTAATGGCTTATGTGTGTGGTTCTATCAGATTTATAAGAATGTTGGCATTAGCGGTGGCAGCAGCCATTCAGGAAGAAAATTTTTTATTACTACCCTCGCTAATAAAGGGATTGGTGTTCGAATCTTAGCCAGCCTTGCAGGTCATAGATCGATTGCAGTGACTCAGAGATATATCGATGTCAATGATGAGCAAAAGAGGAATGCTGTCGAGCTAATTTAAATGGCAGTCGGGTAAAACCGACTCTAACAGGCATGCCTAGTCAATTGCGATACTCGATCTTTTGCGCAGTCAAACTCGTGATTACCTAATGAAAATAATCGGCTAGCAAAATTTTCATCTTCAAAATTAAAGCGGGTTTGAAAGCTTTTACCTAATTCTTGTTGTGGGAATATACCAAGTGCAGCCTGCTCTGAGATATTTAAAGCGCTTTCCTTGTGCCTCATGACCATTAAGGTCATATGGCGCCGCATGTGATCATCCCCACTTTTGTGCCTTGCTGCCAATGGGTCTAACCTCCCGATAAAGCGATCTACTAGCATTGCCATTGCCCCAGCCCTCCAGAGCTCAGTATCGGGATTTGAAGCCATGGTATAGATTAGGAGCAAATCTTTCCACATATTCTTTAATTTAGCGCCTTTAAGTACTTGACTATGAATTTGCTTGATTTGAGTATTTGGCCAAATTTGCGATAAAGCATTAACCAGTTGGGTTATTGATGGGGGGTCTTGATCACTACAAAGCTTTAGCAATACGTCGTCATTACAAACGAATAATCTATCCCCGCCTCTAATAACCTCAATCACTGGTTGGCAAGAATACATTGGCAACTGTTTGTGCCCTTCAAACCAAGTCGTAAATGGACAATCTAAGACACAGCCGTACTTGGAGTAACAATCTAAGATCTTACGATTATCAAGACTCATTTTCTTAGGTAATCGTTTTGGTCTCACATACTTGCTAGCGGCGGTATAACTAGGACTTATACGTAAAAAGTTAAAGAAAAGCCTCGCCATCTCCTGATGACAGTCTTGCTGCTCCGCACAAAGTTTTCCGCCCATGCGGATATCTCCAGCCTAAATTTACCTACTTTTTTTAATTCTAAATTTTGTATGTATTCACTACAGGGATGCTGAAGTGAAATCAGATTGTGAATGGAATTCACCATCACATTTTTAACAATTTCAGGAGAAAATCCATGAGTGAAACTACTGTAGTCGAATCAGGCGTTAGCGCCCCTAACGCTGAAAAAACGAATGCCAACCCTTTTGCAGTGGGAATTGGCAATTTATTAACAGGCAGCAATCCAGAAAAAGCCATTGGCGACTCTATTGATCGCCTAGTTGAATATCGCAAAAACTGGGAAAGTAATGAGCTTTCTAGTGCAAATGATGTCTTGTATGGAATCTTGCAGCATTGTTACGCCTTAAACAACACAATGCAAGGCTCAGACAGTATTGCCAAAAGCCTTAAAAAAGGTCTAGCGAACTACATCAAGACCCATGAATACAAGTTCAGCGACAGCTCGCCACTAATCACTAAGATCGTGAAATGTGTATTTGGTGTTGATCGTCGTAGGGTTAATGCCTATAGCACAGCTATGAAGGCAGCAATGGCTGAGAGAGTGAGCGTACTTGATCTACCAAAATATTTCCGTGAAAAAGGTGGCGTTGAGGAAGTTAGACGCTCTGCTACTAGCAAAGGCAAATCGATTGCTCAGAAGGTGGAATTAGGGCGTACCGTACTCGATGGCGAAATACTAGCGAAGGTACAAAGTGATTCTCTTAATGCGTCATTCTCAAATGAGCAGTTAGAGGAAGGCGTTGTATTGCTAGCAACACGAGAAGATGACGGCAGTTTTGCAATCCGCAGAGTCATCCAAAGTGGAACAGCAGTTAAATCAGCGTTAGCAGCTTGCTCCAGTGTTGGCGCTGAAAAAGAAAAAGTACAGAAACTAGCTGATGAGGCTAAAGCAATTGAAGATGAGCGTTTAGCAGCCCAAGCAAAACTCAAAGCCGCTTGAACTTGTTGTTTGCTATCTGATTGCTGGTATTTACTCCCTAAGATAAATCCAGCAATCATTTCATTATTTTAAGGAGATTGCGATGCATAACCCTAGACTACCCTCTATTGTCATACAAGCACCCGGATGTTTAGATGATTTTGCTTTACAACCTAATAGTCGATTTAAGCTTGAATCCATACTTGATTTAAGTCTGCCTATTCCAGCTAACGGTATTTGTGGGATTGTTCTATATGGTTTATACGGAACTGGTAAAACTACTCTGGCCAACTTATTGCCAGGCTTAATTGAAACGGCCAAAGTCAATCCCGCTTGTGCAGCAATGAATGCTGGATCTATCGTTGATACAGAAGATCCTAATTCAGATTATTTTGCCTGCGCACAAGGTCAGAATGGCGCTCAATTAACTCAATCGATTCAAAATAGAACCACTTATATGTCATTTAATAGTAGTGGTCTGCATTACATCATCATGGATGAGGTTGATGTCTTAACCCCAGCAGCGCAAGCAGGCTTCAAATCAATCATGAATCGTAAAGACGTCATATTCATCATGACTAGCAATAACTTAGATCAAATTGATAAAGGCATTCAGAATCGATCAATTTTGATTGATATGAATGTTCCACCAATT
>CAJARE010000255.1 GCA_903944255.1 uncultured beta proteobacterium | reverse complement strand
TTATAAAGAAAGTGGTTGGACTGGTTGGAGGGATTGGTTGCAAGAGACTTAACAATATCGGAAAGTTCATTTAAAATTTAGCTTGTAGCAACCTTCGGAAGCCAGTCATGAAAACATATCTCACCAGAGAGCAAATCCAAGAGCGGATTAAAGCTCTACCCAGAAATCCCAAATATCTTACTAGAGAACAAATTAGACAGCGTATTCAAGAGCTGGCTAATCTACCCAAGAGACCCAAGAATGTTGTGTGGAGCTAAAACTCGGTCTGGTGGTCAATGCAAAAAAGCCCCATTGATAGGTGGGGCAGGGCAGAGATGTAAATTCCACGGGGGGATGTCTCTAACAGGTGTTAGACATCCAAATTGGAAGCACGGTAAATGCACCAAAGAAGCAAGGTTAAGGAGCAAAGCGACAACAGCAGAGCTTAGGTTTCTCAAAATGTTGGTTATTCAGCTTGGAATGATTCAGTCTTGGTAATAGGACTTACCTGCTCAAAGGATGGCGGCTTACTGGATATTTCGCTGGTCCATGTAGAGGATGCAAATACCACTAGATGGTTTTTAGTGTCCCTATACCTACCGACATGCTTTCAAACAGTATCGGTAGGTTTACATCTCACTTCGGAACAGCAACACAGGATGCTGTTGTCTTATGTCTAGCCTAATTTAGTACAAGTGTGCGTTTAGCAAAATTCCTAGGGCATCTAAAAACGGCTCAGGGCGAGATTTGACTGCAGTCTTGAAGGGTTGCCATAACCTACCCATCTTCTCACGATAGTGGAGTTTCTCGAGTTCTTGTATGGCCTTTTCGCTTGCCGACTTCTTGGCTGCGCCTTTAAGGTACATGTTGTAGGAAAGGCCGAATTCAATCCCAACCTTTTCAAATAAGTCATAAGACCTCTCTCGGCTACACCCCTTAAACCCAAGTATCTTGCTAGCAGGGAGATGCTTACCTTCAATTGGAACCATGATGATGTGAATGTGAGGGTCATCCTCGTCATGGTGAATGACTGCATGGGCTATAGGACAGTTCGGGTACCTGCTCATAAGCCAATCTAAGCACCGCATGTATAGATGATCGAAATCGCATACAAATCCTGGTGTTACAGAAAAGACCCACTCAATTGCGAAACCTTTGTCCTTCCGTTTGAAGGTACCTTTTGAAATATCAATTCCAGCGTCTAAAACTAAATCAATAACCGTGGTTTCAAGCGATTTACTCAAGGGAACTATCTGTTGATTTAAATGAATTCTAGAGGGATCAATTTTATCTTTGGCATACAGCTCAATAGGGATCTTTCTATTATTGTGAGCCTCAGCAAGTTCAAGGGTTTGGCTCGTACCATTTAGATATAGGAGACTGCCACGCAAATCAAGCTTAAACATTTTGGCCTCCTTGATCTATCTTCTTTTGCAGTTTTCTGGCTTGTTTTTCCCAGTAATTGCGACTACCAGAAATCTCAGCAGCTCGATTTTGGTACCAATTTCGATCGTGAATCATGGAT
>CAJARE010000254.1 GCA_903944255.1 uncultured beta proteobacterium | reverse complement strand
CTCCCAATGAAATTTGTAGCGCATACACCATGTTTTCGCTCAGAGGCCGGGAGTTATGGGCGCGATGTGCGTGGCATGATTCGTCAACATCAGTTTGATAAGGTTGAGTTGGTACAAATAACTAAGCCAGAAGATTCAATGCAGGCCTTAGAGGATCTCACCGGCCATGCAGAGAAAATCTTAGAACTCTTAGAGTTACCTTATCGAAAAGTATTACTTTGCACAGGTGATATGGGATTTGGTAGTGCTAAGACTTACGATTTAGAAGTATGGGTACCTTCTCAAAATGCTTATCGTGAAATCAGCTCATGCTCAAACATGGGTGACTTTCAAGCCAGACGCATGCAAGCTAGATTTAAAGCGGGACAAGGTAAACCAGAATTGCTGCACACCCTAAATGGTTCAGGACTTGCAGTAGGCAGAGCACTGGTCGCACTTATTGAAAACAAACAACAAGTCGATGGCAGTATTGCTATACCGAAAGCACTGCAGCCTTATTTGGGTGGTTTAGAAGTACTAAAGCCAAATTAAATTAAAACAGCTTTAATTTTTACTCTATCCGCATTTTTTGCTAACATTTTATCAAGCGTTGCTAAAGATTTGGATTTGTATTGTTTCGCAGCGGCCAAGTGAAGTGCATCACCAGCCCTAAGGCTTGACTTGCTATCGATAACTAAAATTCCAGCGGAGTAATACGTTTTACTCTCTATGGGTAGTAGCTCAATATCATTTTGACAGAGGGTGTCAAATCTTTTCCAGGCTTCGCGACTTTGCTTCTCTGTAATTTGATGCGTTCTCACTTTAAGGCTAAGTGCGCTAGAGAATTCGGTAAAGGTCCAGGTAGAAGAAATCATTCTTGCAGAACTTTTTTCATGCCATTTGTCAACGGCATCGCTCTTCAGTTCATCTGTACACAAGGCCACAAAAATACTTGTATCAATATAAATCATTAGTAGCGCGCTTCTGAGCGAAGCTCATCCATTACTGATTTGCCCATTTTTAACGTGGCTCTGAATGCTCTAAGTTGCGCTGCAATAGCCTTGCGATCTAATTTCTGAGGTCTAATAATTAATGAGCCATCTTTTGATAGAGTAGCTTCAACCTTATCCCCATCTTTTAGCTGGATTTCTTTGATGAATGCAGCAGGTATACGGAGCGCTAGGCTATTACCCCATTTTGAAATTTGGATATTCATCAGTTAATCCCTTTATAGATATACATAAATGTATATCTATATTAATGGAGATAATCTCTTTTGACTAGTCAATTTTCAGTCAATATCAACTGTATGGCTTTACATATCGCTGGCTATAATGATTTCTTGGTTCGGAGAGGTGGCAGAGTGGTCGAATGTACCTGACTCGAAATCAGGCGTACTGTCAAAGGTACCGAGGGTTCGAATCCCTCCCTCTCCGCCAATAATTATTTATTTCCGTTCAATTACATGCACAGACTCTAAATATGAATAATGAACGAATCAGCATTAACCCTAATTTTTTAAATCATGAATTTTTCCAGAAATTTACTGATAGTGAAAAAGCAGAGTTATTGGATAAATGCAGGGCAGTAAAGTTTTCTCCTGGAGAGGTAGTCTTGCAGGAGGGGACCAATAATTCCAGTTTATTTTATCTCGATGCGGGAGTCTTAAGCGTTACTAAAAAAGGTACAGATGATCTTCAGGAGGTTGAAATCACAACCTTGAATACTGGAGCCTTCTTTGGGGAGATGTCTGTTCTCAGGGGAGTTCCTGTATCAGCTACCATCAAGGCACATGATGATGTCAATTTATTCATCATTAATCTTGATCACATTGAGAATGAGAATGTAATACAGGCAGTCAAGTTGGCTCTAGGTGATATTTTGGTTTACCGTCTCGAAAAGACTAATCAAGATGTACAAATGCGGAATGAGCGAGAGTTAAGACTGCTTGATATTCAAAGTTCTGCGGCGCGCTTCCTGATTGCTAATTTCATAGTTTTATCCTTATACATTATCTCTCTGCCAATGGCGGATTGGTTTACTAAAGTCTTACCCACGGATAGTCTTGTTTCACTCTTTTTTATTGTGATTTTCTCGATAGTAACGTTGTTTTTTCTACGCGGCGAACGGGGGCGTTTTGCAGAGTATGGAATCAGCTTAAACCATGTAACGAGCCAAATTAAGACTGGTGTGATCTGGAGCATTCCCCCTATCTTGCTTTATATCGCTATTAAGATGTTTTATCTAAATAGTTCGAATTTAGAAGAAGAGTTGTTTGATTTTTCTTCTGCAGTGGCGCCAGATACTAGCAGATTCATCATTGTGGCGGGTTTAAGTGTGATGTATCTTGTCTTCAGCTTTGCCCAAGAAATTGTTAGGTGCGTAGTACAAAAGGCTACGGAGATTTATGAGCGTGGATCGTCAAAGCATGCGCCTCTAATTGCATTATTTGTGGCCAATATCATGTTCGCAGCTACACATTCTCACCTAGGCCCCATTTTTCCGATAATTGCATTTATTGCTGGAATGTACTGGGGGACTTTGTATATCATCCGCGGCTCTTATATTAGTTGCGTCGTGTGCCATGGACTAATGGGGTCGGTGATCATATTTTTTGTCGGAGTGCCGTATTAATAAATCTATCGCCATTATTGGAGGGGGTGCCGCAGGAATTACTGCTGGAATTCGATTAAAAGATTTAGGCTATTCCCCAGTCATATTTGAGGCAAACTCCAGGGTTGGGGGAAAAGTATTAACGGTTGAAAAAGAGAATCGTTTATTTGAAATGGGGGCGGTATGGATCGGCAAGCAATACCAGGAGATTCTTGGTTTAGCAAAGAGAGTGAACCATCCCCTTGAAGTTGCTCAAGGCTTAAAAAAGTCGGAGTTTATTTTTGTAGACTTCGAAGGGGTTCATCGCCTCACCATATCCCAAAAGATTTGCTACATATTTGAATATTATCGATTTCTAACACACATATTTTTTAGAAAAAATGTGTTGGCAAAATCAGATATCGTTTCGTTTTATGACTTAAAAAAATTGCCAACTTTAAGTAGGGTGATCAGTGCTTTATGGTCTGGATTGGGCTATGGATATTTGGACGAAGCCTCGGTCAAATACTTTCCTCATTTTTTTGAAATAATAAAACTCGCCATACCACCCTTCACAACAAAGTTAGGATATATATCTAGTGAGGGTATATCTAGCCTTTGGGATCGCTTGGCAGAGGAGTTGGATGTTCGGTTAAATCTTGAGGTTACTCAAATAGTGTTGTTGAGGAATGGAAAGATACAAATTAATGGGGGCTCAGTTCAATACGATGCCTTGATTATTGCCTGCCCGCCCGATCAAGCAAAAAAAATAGTGGCGAACCAGTTAGAAGACTATTCATTTTTAGATCTATTTAATTATGTTCATTATCATTCACTCTTGATCGAGTCTTCACCATTTCCTTCGCAAACAGGCTATTTTCCGGGATTTACAGAAGGTGCATTTAAGCGCAGTTCATTGCCTTTGCTTTGGTTTCAGCCGCATCAAGATAATCCTCATGTTCTCATCTATAGTATCTCTGAAGAGGGCGCTCGAATAGAGGACATAGAGGAATGCATTAAAAGGATATTGTTAAAAATGGGAATTACGATCAAATCCATCAAGGAAAAAAAATCCTGGAAATATTTTCCTCATTTTTCGCCAAAAGTAGTAGACGCTGGTATTTTCGATGACATAGAATCTCTGCAGGGTAAAAATAATATTTATTGGACTGGAGAATATTTGAGTTTTGCCAGCATGGAGCATACCGCTAGACATGCCTCTAATTTAGTCAGAAAATATTTTTAGACTTATGTCGGATCTTTCAAATCTTTATTCTCTTTTACAGTTATTTGAGCTACAGTGCGCAAAAAATACGCATTTACCTTTTTTGCATTATCAAGAGAAGGGTGTATGGGAGCATGCGACTTGGGGTGAGTTATCCCAGCAATCCAACTCACTGGCTGCCGTTTTTGCTTCGAAGGGTATAAAAGCTGGAGATCGGATTTTGGTTATTGCGGATAATTCTCGCGATTGGCTTATTACAGAGTTGGCAACATTAAGACTTAAGGCAATTTTAGTAGCTGGGTATAGCCAATCACCTGCTGATGAGTGGCGCCATATTCTTCGCGATAGTGGTGCCCGCATTTTGATTGCCGATCATCATCTCTCAGCAGAAATGAGCATCGTTGCCGCAGAATTTAAGGATCAACTATGCCATTCACTCTACATTGGAAGTAGTGAATGGGAAGATTCCATTAGCCAGAATCCTGCCACTCTAGAAACTCAATATTCTATTGCTGATCTGGATCAAACAGTCTGCTTAATTTATACCTCTGGCACAGGTGGCGCTTCCAAAGGTGTGATGCTAAGCAATGGAAATATATTAAATAATTGCCGTGGAGCAGCAAAAACGATTCAGCCATATGGTTTAGATGGCAATCGCTTTCTTTCCATTCTTCCGTTTGCTCATTCTTATGCTCATTGTGCGGATATTTGGACGCCTATTTATATTGGGGCACAAGTATTTATATGCAATGACTTAAAAAACTTAAATGCTAATCTGCAATACGTAAAACCAACAATCATGAATACTATCCCAAGGCTTTGGGATATTCTGCGCAAGCAGATTATTGCTCGTATGAATGGGCAAGGCATCTTGGCTAATCAACTATTTACTTTAACTCTTCGTTTAGGGGAAAAGAAGATTAGTGGTCACAAATTCAATCTTGTAGAGATGCTCCAAGACTTAATTTGTGGATTGTTAGTAAGAAAGAAAATACAAGCAAAGTTAGGCGGTCATTTAGTTGGTGCTTTAGTAGCAGGGGCACCTCTGGCTAGAGAAGATGCCATCTTTTTTGCAGCATTAGGCATTAACCTGCATCAGGCATACGGACAAACTGAATGTGGCCCTGGCATCACAATGAGTGAAGTAGGGCAACTTATCCCAGGGGTTGTAGGAAAGCCTATGTCAGGAATGGAGGTAAAGTTAGCAGCAGATGGTGAAATCTTAGTTCGTGGTCCGAATGTGATGAAAGGCTACTGGAACGCCACAGACCTCACAGCTAAAACAATTATCGACGGTTGGTTACACACTGGAGATATTGGTGGCTGGGATGAGAACGGATTATTGCAGATTCAGGATAGGAAAAAGGATTTCATTAAAACATCGGGCTCTGAAATGATCTCTCCTCAAAGTATTGAAATAAAATTTAATAACTTCCCTGATATTGATCGAGTAGTGGTGTATGGGCATGGGAAGCTATTTCTAGTAGCAGCAGTTATTCCAACTATTGACAATATCAAAGCACTGAATTCTCAAAAACTCGATTTGTACTCCCTAGAAAAAAGAATTAATGAAGGTATCAAAGCAGTTAATAAAACACTAGAGTCAAAATGCCGTATCAAAAAGTTTATTGTTATTCCTGAAGAGTTGAGTATTGCTAGGGGAACAATGACACCTTCTCTGAAGGTAAGGCGTAATAGACTATACGAGCTCTATTCAAATGAGTTTGAACAGCTCTACAATAGCCAGTAATATGGTTGTAATGAGCATAAATGAATCTGAAAAGAAAACTTTTGACATGAGTCATTTATCTGTTGAGCAAATTCATCGGCAAAAAATGCGAAAAGTGAGTGATAAATGGTCCTCATATCTCCCTTTCTATGATGAGCTCTTTGAAAAATACCGCACACAAAATCTCAATCTTGTAGAAATTGATGTTCAAAACGGTGGATCCCTTGAGACTTGGAAAACCTTTTTCCCCACATCCACCACACAAAAGGTGTGATGAGAGGTGAAACCTATAAGCCTCAAAGGTAACTTTTTGGTGCTTTTCACGATAGATGAAAAAGTACTTAATGCCGACTTTTGGCTTAAACTGCTTCGGACGGATGGATTAAGCCCAACCTAGAACGCTCAATAACTCTCAAGAAGTTACTAAGGCACTACTGGGCTCCCTCTTAGCCAAGTCAATAGGTATTACAAGTCCTCAATAAATTAGAATCCTGGGGTAACAATTATTTTTGCGTTGAATACCCCCTCAATTTAGAAGCGGGGACCGCCAGCTTTAAAGTCACTAATGCGCTAGTAGGCTTAGGCTATAAGTTTTAAGCTACTGAGCTTTATTGGAATTTTTTGCTAGCCACTCTAAGGAGTAGTTTGTTGTCTGTGGAGGGTAACTTCAGGCCGATAGAATTCATGCGGCCAAATTCTTCACCTCTGCGAATATTGTTCTGAAGTTCCGAAGGTGCTTATTGACCTATAGCACACATTATTTAATTAAACTTATGGGAACATTAGCTACATAGCCATTTAATGAGAGTGGGCCAGGCGAGAAGGTACCTAAAAGATTATTTTGATAAACAGTATTTGAATCTTGAGTCGTGGCGCCAGGAACAGCGACTGACACCCATGCTGGTGTACTAGTAAAACCAGTAGGTATTCTTGTAACATTGACAAGAGCACCTAAGGCAGGACTTCCTGAAGTAATTTCACCAAAGCCCGCCAAATAATATCCTCCACTGCCATTAGTAGTAATGCCTTCAAAATGGGTTAATACTGAGGCCTGATTATTGAAGGTATAGGCGGTCGTATTAGTGATGACTCCAGTGCTTGAATCATAATCAAGAATATAAGCTTTCTCTATATCAGACGCTTCCGTGAAGCCACCGACAATTGTGTAGCTGGTGCCGCCGTTATGCCAAACGCCGTATGCTGTCTCAGCAACATTCTTATCAGTCATCACTGTTAGGCGGGTAAATTTGCCAGTACTGATTTGATAAATAAAAGCATGTGGTCTGCCTGTCTGTGGCTCATACCCACCAACTACCAGATCATTCATAACACTATGGGGAATGGTTAGAGAGGCATTCGGGAAATTGATCGTTGCAAATCCAGTGCTAGGGTTATCGACAACTGGGCCAGTATAAATATAGCCCTGTTGACTTTCATTTTGCGTAGTGTTGTAGCTACCCACAACGCTCACGCGACCATTTGGAAGGTTATCAACACTATAAGAATTAGTAGTCTTGGTTGTTGCTCCACTCGATGAGGGGTAGGACATCGTATAGTATGTGCCTCCTCCGGTTAGAGGCCCCTTATATAGCTGTGCTGTATACGTACTACCCAATATCGTAGCCCCAGTAATATAAACATCTGAAGAATCAGCGACTCCGCGAACCCCTGTCAGACTCGTAAAATAAGTTGGCGATGTAGCTGCTGGATTATTAATGGTTGTATAAGTTATGACATTCGAGGAACTACTTGAACTATCGCCACCGCCACTACAAGATATCAATAGACTTGTTATAGCAATGGAAAATATAAAACTAGGTTGAATAGTTCTAAAGAGATGAAGTGTCATAGCGCCCCTAGTATTAAGCAGTGTTCGAAATCTAGGGCGGTAGTCTTAGCAGAATGCTAAGTCAGCTCAAAGGCTTGTTAGCACCATACTACCCCAGTTATAAATTAGGTCAAAGATGGTAGGGCCATTACAACTGCTTAGGGCTTAGCTCCTTCCAAAGCCCTAGCTTGAACCTAATCCTGCATAAGGCTGAAGTCTGTAACGGTTATTTCCAAGGTCGGTAACCATCAAGCCTAGAGATTGTGCTTTACCAATGACATCGGCAGCACTCAGTATTTCTCCACCTGCCTTAAATTCAAAATCAATGCGGTAGCCGTCATACTCCATTTTGTCTATAGATCCTTTTCCAAGTGCAGTTTTGAGTTGCTGGAGTTTGCCAGTCATAGCGATGAAGTCGGCATCAGTAGGCAGGCCTTTATGGCGTGCTTCATTCGTTAACTGTTTGGTGAAGGCTAAGGCAATCGAGTCGGTGTTTTTATTTTGAGCAAGTAAGCTAATCGTTTCAGGTGTCAAAAACTGTGCAGCAGAAATATCAATATTACGACCCCAGCGCCAATTATCTACAGCGAGCCAAGAGGTATATATTCCCGCACCCAAAACAATACTACTCACAGCATATTGAGCCCAGATGATAGGTTTTGTCCATAAGCTGTGATCCAACCAGGAGATGGTTTTGCTAAGCGGTGTTTGTAACTGCCGGCCTGAGTTCGAAAACCAATTCAGGGTAGATTTTTTGGATGACTTGCGCATACCAAGTTCAGCATGTAATAAATTTAAGCTTGCTGCCGCAATGTCAGTGCGGCGGCTAAAAGTAAAAGCGCTTGGAGTCATCCAGTCCCATGACCATTCTATTGGTTTGATATCTTTTAAGCGACTAGGCAATACCACTTCTTCTGATTCTTCAATCCAGGCGACTCCAAGCTGTTCAGTCTTATGCCATGTGTAAATGACTGCAGCATCACTTCTTTGAAAAGCAACACAAGAACTCAAGGGTTCTTGTGGGTTTGTGCTCGTATTTTGCAAGGGCATGATCAGACAATCTGGGATCATGCGGACACGAGGCGTCAGAATGTGATCAAGCTCTCTAACCAGCCAATGCAACCAAGATTTATTCATGACTGCAAGCGTTCTTTGGGATCCTGATTGACCAGGCAGTTGTGGCAAAGCGTAAATTACACTGCTTTCAATGTCACCTAAAATCTCATCTTCAATCAGGCTTGGGAGAACCTGCTGTAATTTCTTCGCTTTTACTAGCGGAACCTTTTTCTCCATCAGTCTAACGTCTAGAGTTGGCATTAATACCAAAGCTTCATCGGCATAAGGCATCGATTCAACAGTTCCTGTTCCGGATGATTGAATGGTGGCATGTAATGCGTTGGTTTCGCATAAGCACCACTCAAAAGCTTCTTTTTGAGCGTTAAAGCCGTCATCAGTACTGGCTACTTCGAAAAGCGGCTTGAGAGGGCAATGAATAATCAATAGACTCATTCTGACAATATCCGGTTAGTTCTATTCCAAACAACTTGAGTATAGTTGCCCAAGGCCATTGGACTCAATGATCTCTGAATTAAGCTGGAATTCTTAAAAATGCTACTTCCCAGATTGACTTCAGAAGATGCAAGCCAATACTGAGAATTAATATTTACTAGACTTGCATCTACCGTCACACTAGATCCTGCGCCAGAGCGCATTAAAAGGCTATTGATATCCGTCAAACTTTTAGCGGGCGAGCCAGATCGATTTTGCACAAT
>CAJARE010000253.1 GCA_903944255.1 uncultured beta proteobacterium | reverse complement strand
GGGCCTATCTTAGCCCCCTCTATTTTGGTTGCGTTGCTTTCTTTATTGGGCATTATTTATCTATTCACTACTATTAGTAATAAGGCCTCAGACTGCGCCCATCAAGAGGAAGGTCGTCCACTAAAAGGGGGGTCAACGCGTGTTTTATATATGCTTGGCGGTGGTCTAGCGTTTATTACGCTTGCTAAAGTAATTGGCTTTTTAATTCCCGCAGCATTGTGCGGCCTGGGGGTATCGATGGCATTTGATGCCAAGTTCAATCTAAAAACACTGCTGATGGTATTTGGCATCGCGGGTGCATTTTGGATATTATTTTCAGCGATTTTAGGGATCGATTTAGGCCCGGTCGTTCAGATTCCTTTTTAAGTAAGAATCACCATGAGCTCTTTTGATTCCTTGATGCAAGGTTTTGCCATCGCCTTGCAACCGATGACATTGTTATATGGGTTCATAGGATGCTTGGTAGGCACCTTAGTTGGGGTACTTCCTGGAATAGGGCCGGCGCTAACGATTGCTCTTTTGCTCCCATTAACTTTTAAGGTACCAGCCACTGCAATTTTTGTTTTATTCGCAGGCATCTATTACGGTGCCATGTATGGAGGCTCTACCACATCCATTTTGCTAAATACCCCAGGTGAGTCTGCAACGATTGTGACTTCGCTTGAAGGCAATAAAATGGCGCGCCGCGGAAGGGCGGGTCCTGCTTTAGCTACCGCCGCAATAGGAAGCTTTGTTGCGGGAACTATTGGAACAATTGCTTTAACCTTCTTTGCGCCTTGGGTAGTTGATGCAGCGTTGGCATTTGGTCCCGCCGAGTACTTTAGTTTAATGCTGATGGCTTTCGTAACAGTATCTGCTGTTCTAGGTGGCTCAGCGCTTCGCGGTCTCATTTCTTTAGTAGCAGGTCTCTTGTTTGGTTTGGTGGGCATTGATCTTCAGACAGGTCAGCCTCGTTTTACATTTGGTCAACCAGAATTTTTAGATGGAATTGAAGTTACGATTGTGGCGGTGGGTTTATTTGCCATTGGTGAAGCCCTCTTTTTGGCATGGCAAGGTAAGGAAAATAAGAAAGCGGATATCCTAGCTCTATCAGGGAGCTTGTGGCTTTCAAAAGAAGATTTTGCGAGATCTTGGAAGGCTTGGATTCGAGGTAGTCTATTTGGATTTCCTATTGGAGCAATGCCTGCCGGCGGTGCTGAGTTACCCACATTGCTTTCTTACTATACGGAAAAGAAGCTATCAAAAAAGCCCGAGGAATTTGGTCATGGGGCAATTGAAGGCGTAGCGGGTCCAGAGGCAGCCAATAATGCTGCCGCAGCTGGTGTATTGATGCCTTTATTAACCCTTGGCATTCCCACATCAGCTACTGCTGCAGTTATTTTATCGGCTTTCGAGTCTTATGGAATTCAGGTAGGCCCCACTCTTTTTACACAGCAAAGTAGTTTGGTTTGGACGCTGATTGCTAGCCTATACATTGGCAATGTTATTTTATTAGTTCTGAACTTGCCTTTAGTTGGATTATGGGT
>CAJARE010000252.1 GCA_903944255.1 uncultured beta proteobacterium | reverse complement strand
TACCCATAAAGCTGGCCGCAGTGGTGACCTGATCTTTATATTAGTTAAACACCAAATTTCCAATCAGCAAGGCCTTGCCATTGTTGAGGAACATGACATCGTCTATCGCGATGCGCCTAGTCCAGATGACAAGCCAGTTGCACCTACAGCAGCACCTGCAGATGCCAAATGGAGCAAGACCATTACCCCAGATGATGTGTTTCTCTTTCGTTACTCAGCCCTGACTTTTAATGGTCATCGCATTCATTACGACCGCAAATATGTCACTGAAGTGGAGGGCTACCCAGGTTTAATTGTTCATGGCCCTCTCATTGCAACCTTACTGGTAGATCTAGTACGCCAAAGCATTCCCGCTTGCAGATTGAAAAGTTTTGAATTCCGCGCAATTCGCCCTACTTTTGATATCAATATTTTTAAAGTATGTGCCAAGCCGGATTTAGAAAAAGATCCTTCAGGAAAAACGATTGCCATTTGGGCGCAAGATCATGAAGGCTGGCTCACCATGCAAGCTAGCGCAGTACTTGCCTAAGGAAGGGAAATTATTTTTATGTCAAATCAACACTTATCTCAAGAATTAGCCAGCTTTGCTTCAAGCTTGCAAGCAAAAGATATTCCCGCCCCTGTCATGAGTCGTGCTGAAGATTTTTTGGTGGATTGGTTTGGCTCCGCTGTTGCAGGCAAAGGATCTCGACCTGTAGAAATCATTACCCAGTTTGCTCAAAATATGGGAGGTTTTGGTACTCATCCAGGACCCTCAGAAATTTTAGTAACTCGTAAAAGCTCAAGTCCTTTTTTAGCAGCGATGGCAAATGCCGCTGCATCTCATGTTGCAGAACAAGATGATGTTCATAATGGCTCAGTATTTCATCCGGCTACAGTGGTATTCCCCCCTGCGCTAGCCTGTGCTCAAGCGATTGGTGCTTCGGGTGAAGATCTATTAGTGGCAGCGGTGGCTGGATATGAGGTGGGTATTCGAGTCGGTGAATTTTTAGGTCGCTCGCATTACAAGGTATTCCACACCACTGGTACTGCTGGCACGATTGCTGCTGCTGCAACAGTTGGAAGATTGTTAAACCTCAATCCTCATCAAATGCTCCATGCCTTTGGCTCAGCAGGAACTCAGTCTGCCGGTCTTTGGGAATTCCTGCGAGATGCCGCTGATTCAAAACAACTCCATACCGCTCATGCTGCCTCCACTGGCCTAATGTCTGCTTACATTGCGCAGAGCGGATTTACAGGCGCTCAACATATTCTGGAAGGCAAACAAGGATTAGCAGCAGGAATGTCCAGCGACGCTAATCCAAGTAAGTTAGTTGACCAGCTTGGTACGCGATGGGCGCTTGCAGAAACCAGTTTTAAATATCACGCCTCCTGCAGACATACTCACCCTGCTGCCGATGCCTTGTTGCAGGTGATGCTGGCACACAAACTAAAGCCAAGCGATATTACTAGAGTGGAAACGCTAGTGCATCAAGGTGCCATTGATGTCCTTGGCCCTGTCACTAACCCTAGCACCGTACATCAGTCTAAATTTTCCATGGGGACGGTTTTAGCAATCATTGCTCATTACCAATTTGCTGGTCTACAAGAATTTGACGAGCATTTTCAGGATGATGCTATTTGCCTTTTCCGTGATCGAGTCACGATGACACTAGATTCAGAGGTTGATACCGCCTATCCTCAACGATGGATCGGTAAAGTCAAAGTGCATCTCAATGATGGCCAAATTCTCGATGGGAGAGTGGATGAGCCTAAAGGTGATCCTGGCAATAGCTTAAGCCGTACTGAGATTACCGATAAAGCCATGCGTCTTGCCGCCTTTAGTGGTGGTGCCACTCCAACACAAATGACTTCAGCAATTGATTTCTTGTGGAATATTCGTAAACAGTCCAAGATAGGACTATTACTCCCTCAGTCTTAATTCTCTTCTTATATGAGCTCCATCGATCACACTTTAGCCCTCAGCAGCAATTTTTTATTTGTTCCTGGCACACGCCCAGAGCGCTTTCAAAAAGCCTTGGATAGCGGAGCCGATGCCGTTATTTTGGATCTAGAAGATGCCGTCCCTGTGGCAGAAAAAGAACTCGCTCGCAATGCGATTCGCTCTGCCTGGCCTTCTTTTTCAAAAGAGCAAAAAGGTCGACTAGTGATTCGCAGCAACTCACCTGGAAGTCAGTTCTACTCTGCTGATTTGATCTTGGCACAAGAGCTGGATATCACCAGCATTCTGATTCCTAAAAGTGAATCGCTGGATCAAATGAATGGTGCCGCATTGTTATTACCCAATACTGCCATTATTCCCATGATTGAAACAGCGCTTGGTCTTGATCACTTAAGCGAAATTGCAAACTCCAACCAAGTGATTCGTTTAGCTTTAGGTAATATTGATTTACAAGTGGATCTTGGTATGGCTTGCGATGCAGATGAAACAGAGTTACAAACTGCACGATTCCAAATTGTTCTGGCGTCACGTCTTGCAGCAATCGCCCCTCCAATTGATGGGGTTACTCAATCCACTGACAATATTGAGCAAATTACCCATGATGCAAAGCGCGCTAAACGCATGGGATTTGGCGCAAAATTATGCATTCATCCAAAACAGGTGGCGATTGTTCAAGCCGCCTTCATGCCTTCTCAAGAAGATCTGGTGTGGGCCAAAAGAGTAATTGAGGCCGATAAAGCCTCCAAAGGAGGGGCTGTTAAATTGGATGGCCGCATGATTGACCGTCCCGTAGTGGTTTTAGCCCAAAGAACCCTTGCGCTTGCTGGTAAACACTAAGGCTAGAATACTCAAAATTTCTATATAAATGGCAAAATCTTACTTAGATACAAAAATGGAGACTTCTATGAAATTCAAAAAATCCCTCTTCGCCGGAATGCTTGCTGCGTTAAGCACTGGCGCCCTTCTAGCTAGCCAATCTGCAGTTGCACAAAATGCTTGGCCAACTAAATCGATTTCTTTAATCGTGCCTTTCGCAGCTGGTGGACCAACTGACTCTGTTGCACGCTTAATTTCAGTGCCCATGGGTCAAGCTTTAGGTCAAACCGTAGTGGTTGAAAATGTCCCTGGTGCTGGTGGCACCATTGCTTCTACTAAAGTTGCTCGTGCAGCACCTGATGGATACACCATTTATCTCCACCATATGGGAATGGCAACAGCAAATGCGCTCTATGACAAGTTACCGTATGACCCAATGACTAGCTTTGAATATATCGGTCAGGTAGCCGATGTACCAATGGTGCTCTTAGGTAAAAAAAGTTTGCCAGCAAACAATTTTAAAGAACTAGAAGCCTATATCAAAGCCAATGGCTCTAAAGTCACAATGGCTAATGCAGGCCCAGGTGCAGTTTCTCAACTTTGCGGATTGCTTTTTCAAAGCCGTATGGGTGTCAAGTTAACCAACGTTCCATACAAGGGAACTGGTCCTGCCCTAACCGATCTTTTAGGCGGTCAAGTAGATTTACTTTGTGATCAAACAACCCAGACGATTCCTTACATTAAGGATGGCAGCGTTAAGGCTTATGGAACCACTACTTTAAAACGCTTACCTGCTATTCCGAATGTACCAACATTGGATGAGCAAGGTCTCAAAGGTTTTGAAGTGAAGGTATGGCATGGTATGTACACTCCAAAAGGAGTTCCAAAGCCAGTTCTTGCTAAACTCAATGCTGCACTAAAGAAGGCTCTTACATCACCTGATGTCAAAAAACGTCTAGAAGATGCAAACATTGATATCGTGGCAGTTAGCAAGATCTCTGAAGACGGTCTTAAGTCGCATCTTGATGCAGAGATCAATAAGTGGGGTCCTATCATTCGTAAAGCGAATATTCCTGATTGATCGAACTTGATGATGTTAAAAAGCCACCTTCACGAGGTGGCTTTTTTTATTGCTCCAATGAAGAGCGATCGGAAATGAATCTCCAACCATTATTCAACCTTACCAATTTTCTTCACGATATCAACCATTTGGGAGGATTCTTTATCCCAATACACTTTGAATTCCGGGGCATCTAGATACTGAATGGGGCTACCTGCTGAATTGATGACTGAACGCACGCGATCATCAACCGCAGCCTGCTTTGCTGCGTCACGTAATTTATTGGTAATACTGTCAGACGTGGCGCTAGGAATAAAAAGCCCAGCCCATTGAGCAAATTCGATCTTAATGCCCATTTCTTTGAAACTAGGCACCTCTGGCATGCTCGCCAACCTGCCATCACCCCAATGCGCAAGTGCTCGAACCTTGCCTGCTTTAATTTGTTGAACGATAGAGGATGGGCCTGTAGCAAGCGCATCAACTTGTCCACCTAACAATCCCACAATTGCAGGACCTGCTCCTGTATACGGAATGTGGACCATATAAAACTTTTCGGAGGATTTCAGCATTTCCATTGGGACATGCATCGTGCCGTAATTACCAGAAGATCCAAAGTTGTATTTACCTGGATTGGCCCGCATTGCTGCAATAAAAGATTTGTAATCCTTCCATGGGCTATCTGCCCTCACTACTAAGACTGTAGGATCCGCAGTAAAACGCGCAATGGGTTTTAGCTGATTTAACTGAAATGATTGCTCACGCCCAACGATCTTATCTGCCTCAGGAATAATGGAGATTGACGATAATGCCATCAGAATAGTGTAACCATCTGGTTTTGATTTGGCGACTGCAGCCATTCCAATACCACCGCCTGCTCCTGGTTTATTTTCAACGACTACTGGCTGTCCTAGAATTCTAGATAAAGCCTCGGCAACAGGTCTCCCCACAGCATCTGCTACGCCACCTGGAGGGAAAGGCACAACCATCGTGATAGGTTTAGTGGGCCAAGCCTCAGGAGCCTGAGCCCCAACAGAAGACACTAGAAAACACGATACACAGAAAGCTAGTAAACGGCTAGGATGCATTTTTTGTCTCACATTGGTTAATTAGTTATTATTTATAGTCTTATCCTACTACAAGATTCAACACAATAAACTGGGGTTTTCCTAAAGAAATCCCCAACGGAGATGGTAATCATGAAATATGCAGCATTTTCTTTAAATCGCGATCCAAGTAAAACACGGGTTGGCTCAATATCAGCTGACGGCAAGAATGTCGAAGAATTCGACCTAGGGGTCGATGTGAGCGAAGATGGCATTGTGGCTATATTGCGATCTGATCTTGCTGGCAAATTACCAAAGCCAATTGCTAGTCATGCATTTGATGACATCCGTTTGCTTGCCCCCGTACCTAGACCCCGTAGAAATATTTTTTGCGTTGGCAAAAACTATCACGAACATGCTAAAGAATTTTCTAATAGCGGGTTTGATAGCAGCGCTAAAGCAGGTGAAGATATTCCGAGTCATGCTATTTTCTTTACCAAACCTCCAGAGTCAGTGACTGGCCCCAATACAAACGTCATCATCCCGACTGCAATATCCACTGCGATAGATTACGAAGCAGAGCTTACTATCGTGATTGGCAAAGGTGGCAAAGGTATTAGCGAAGCAGATGCCATGAAGCATGTTTGGGGCTACACCGCCATTAACGATGTAACAGCTCGTGATTGGCAGCAACGTCATAAGCAATGGTTTTTAGGTAAGAGTTTTGATACTTTTTGCCCTATGGGCCCATGGGTGGTCACTGCTGATCAATTAGACGCCAATGACATCTCTGTGAAGTGCTGGGTGAATGGCGAGTTACGCCAAAATTCCAATACCAAAGATTTAATATTTGATATCCCCAATATGATTGCCACCGTATCTGCCGGCATCACGCTCTACCCTGGTGATCTTATTGCTACAGGTACCCCCGTTGGTGTAGGGATTGGATTTAAACCACCAAAGTATTTAGTCAATGGCGATGTAGTCGTTGTTGAAATGGGAGGTATTGGCAAATTAGAAAATACCTTTATTGAAAAATAGCGTCATCAGCGTTGAATTAACTCTAGGATAGATTTCCATGTACTTACCAAAGCATTTTGAAGTAACTGATCCTGAAATTCTTGCTGATTTGATCGAGAAATACCCATTAGCAACTGTTATTGGAATATTAGGAGATCAAGTGGAAGCGAATCACCTCCCCCTCATGTTAAGCAAGGATCGCTCGCGCTTGATTGGGCATGTTGCTAAAACCAATCCTTTACTCAAGATCGCTGAGCAAGCAGCACCAAACTTAACTGCCGTTTTTAATGGGCCGAATGCATACGTCACCCCCTCTTGGTACCCCTCTAAAAAAGAAACTGGGAAGGTGGTTCCCACCTGGAATTACGCTGTAGTGCATGTACAAGGAAAAGTGAGCGTCATTCAGGATGCTTCATGGCTTCATAGTCACGTTACCCAAATGACTAATACACATGAGCCGACTTATCAATCCCTTTGGAAGGTAGACGATGCTCCTGATGAATATATACAAATGATGCTCAACGCGATTGTTGGTATTGAAATTGAAATTACCAGTTTGGTGGGTAAATTCAAATTAAGTCAAAACCGTCCTGCAAAAGATTATGAGGCAGTGCTGAACGAATTAAGATCTTCCACAAATCAAGAGTTACAAGACATGACTCACTTTATGAAGCCTGCTTAGGGCGTAATATAGCCATACTGACGCAAGATACTTTTTGCTTGAGGGCTTTGCATAAATCGATATAGATTTAATGCTTCCGGTGGTGCGCCCTTAATGAGTACCATGCGCTGCTGAATCGGTTGATACTGTCTATCGTCGACTAAAACATAGTTAGCATGCTTCATCACTTCAGGCGATACGGCCAAAGACAGAGCAGTAAAACC
>CAJARE010000251.1 GCA_903944255.1 uncultured beta proteobacterium | reverse complement strand
CCAATAGCCAAGGCCATCGCTCCACCAGCAAGGAGTTGTTTCATCCAAGTTAACATTTTGAACCTCTCTTTAAAGTGCTGACGCACCGGTTTCACCGGTACGAATACGAATGACGTGCTCAATTGATGAGACAAAAATCTTGCCATCACCAATCTTGCCGGTACGCGCAGATTTTTCAATTGCTTCAATCGCGCGCTCTAAGATGCCATCTTCAACAGCAGCTTCAATTTTTACTTTAGGTAAAAAATCAACAACATACTCAGCGCCACGATACAACTCAGTATGGCCTTTTTGACGACCAAAGCCTTTAACCTCAGTGACGGTAATGCCCGAAACCCCCACTTCCGAGAGAGCTTCGCGCACTTCGTCAAGCTTAAATGGCTTGATGATTGCGGTAATTAATTTCATACGTTTCTCCGTTCAGAGGTGGAAATTAGAAAGTTTTGGTGAGTGAAATTAAACCTGTAGCACCGCCCAAGTTTTTACCTGATGGACTGACATATGCATAGCTACCACCAACAGTTTTTGCATTGGTATCAACGTATGAGATAGCACCAGATAAACCACCGCCAAAGTCCTTCGTTACACCAATCTTCCAATCTGTATAGCTATAAAGACTTGAGTTTGAAGTTGAACTACCGTTTGGAGTTCCAGCAATGTACTGATATCCAACGTGTGCATTCAGTGTTAAGCCCCAAATTCCAGTATCGTAATTAAGCGTCAGATCTGGATAGTAAGAACCGCTAGAGTTTGCAAATCCGAAAGTATTTGTTGCTGAATAGGAGAACTTAGCAAAGCCTGTCACAGGGCCAAAGGTAAAGTTTTGGGCTGCGTAGATCTCAGTTGTATTTGGATTGGTTGCACTGCTTGGCAAACCAGAAGTTGGGAAGTAGTACTGCAATACTCCGAGGTCAGATGCAAACCCTGCGCCGATCAACTCTTTCTTGATACCAGCATAGAAGTCCATCTCGATAGGAGCTGAAACATTATTGGCACCACCTTGACTTGCGGCATCAGAGATCCAGCTAATGTTGCTGTTCCAGTTACCGATGTAGAAACCACTCTCGTGCGCGTAATCAAAACCGCCTTGAATTGCTGGCTTAAAGTTTGTTTGTGAGATACCACGATAGCGGTAATCATTCACAACGGTCACATTTGCAGTGATGGGGCTAACTTCAGGGGCCTCTGGGGCAGCAGGTGCTGTCTGAGCAAAAGCAGCTGTAGCCAACATACCAGATGCTGCGAGAGCAATTGCTGATTTGTGTAATGTTTTCATTTGTAACTCCTTACTGTTTTGAAATAAAAGGGGTGAATGCATAATGCATGGAATGATCATGAAGGTTGGCGCAAATCGTATTTCTGGATGATTCCCCTTATTGATGCTAATGCACCTATTTGGTGCTTATTATTGCCCTATGAATGTGAATCTTTAGCCTTTTTCCCCATTTTTAGCTGATTTCCCCCTGTTTTCCTTGCCCAACTTAAAATATCAAATGTATCTTTTAAGCAACTTCACATAGAAATGCGGAACCCCATCATGCAAAAACCAGGCGAAATCCTCGAGCAAATTCAGCGCATCGCAAATGATATGCAAAATAAGGTTGGTGATGCCATCCGAAACTCGCCTGCTCAAGAAATTGAGAAAAATGTGCGCGCTATGATGAGCCAAGGATTTCAGAAGATGGATTTGGTAACCCGAGATGAATTTGAATTGCAATCGAAGGTGCTAGCAAAAACGCGGGAAAAATTAGAAGCCCTTGAGGCCAAAGTAGCAGCCCTTGAAAAAGCCAGCTAATTCTTAGATTTTATTCTGGATAGAACTCATTAAAAAAATTTGCATAGTCTTCTTTTAATAGAAAAGCTTTTGCATCGTTTGGTATGGCCTTGGTATGCAATACTGATATTTGATAAATCCAAATGCTTCCATCTGCAGCAACGCGACTTATCCAACGAACTCGCATCCACTGCTCATTTGTTCCATTAGATTTAAATTGAATGAAATAGTCTTTACTAGCCTGCTTTTGACGTGCGCTGGTTTGGTAAAGAACATCTTCAATCATTACCTGGCCACCGTTATCCTTTGCTCTAGCTAATAGATTGTCCTGCAATTGTGATAATAATTTTGCTAGCAAAGCAGATTGGGCAATAGGTAATTGAGTAGCACTAATGGAGTAAATATCATCTTCGATTTTCAAGGCCTCAAGTGTTTGTAATAACTCTTGATCTTGATATGCAATGCGTCTCTGAATTTTCTCTGGCTTACCTGGGAAAAGAGCCGTATACCTCTCTTGCGGAGACTGAACAACGCGCCAATCTAACTTAGGACTGCAAGCGGCTAGAAAAAAAATGACTGCAAAGAAAATGCAGTAGCGTTGTACAGTTTTTTTAAAGAACGCCGGCGTCATGTGCCTGTTGATCAGCATGATAACTAGAGCGAACCATTGCCCCTATTGCAGCATGGGAGAAGCCCATTGCATATGCCTCTTCCTCGAAATGCTTGAAAACGTCTGGGTGAACATAACGCCGAACAGGTAAGTGATGGCCAGAGGGTGCAAGGTACTGTCCGATAGTAAGCATATCGATATTGTGCTCGCGCATATCGCGCATGACTTCTAATATTTCTTGATCAGTTTCACCAAGCCCAACCATCAATCCACTTTTTGTAGGAATATGAGGAAAGCGCTCTTTGAAATCTTTCAATAATTTCAATGAATGTGCATAGTCTGCGCCTGGACGTGCCTCCTTATACAAACGAGGAACCGTTTCAAGATTATGGTTCATGACATCTGGCAAGCCATTAGGTGCGTACTCAGCAAAGACATTAAGCGCTTTATCTAAACGCCCTCGAAAATCTGGTACCAATACTTCAATACGAGTGCTAGGTGATGACGCACGTGACTGAGATATGCAGTCAACGAAATGCATCGCACCACCATCGCGAAGATCATCACGATCAACGCTCGTAATCACAACGTAATTTAATTTCAGCGCAGCAATCGTTCGCGCTAAGTTAGCTGGTTCTTTTTCATCTAAAGGATCTGGTCTTCCGTGCCCTACATCGCAAAAGGGGCAACGACGAGTGCATTTATCACCCATGATCATGAAAGTGGCTGTCCCCTTACCAAAGCACTCTCCGATATTGGGGCAACTTGCTTCTTCACATACGGTAACTAGTTCATTTTCACGCAAAATCTTTTTGATTTCTGAAAAGCGAGAATTTACAGAGGCTGCCTTCACGCGAATCCAATCAGGCTTTTTGAGTATCTCCTCAATTGGCACGATTTTGATCGGAATACGCGCTGTTTTTTCACTCGACTTTTGCTTACGTGTAGCGTCGTAATGAAGGTCTTGACGAGCCTGAGTAGGGTTTTCTGTATCGGTCTTGTTTGTGGTCATGGTGACATCAGTTGCTTTTGTAAATGCTCCAAAAGCCTTTGGCTAATCATGTCTATATTGTCCTTGATCCCAAGGGTTTGCATATCAACTGTCTTTAAACCCTCATAACCACAAGGGTGGATCCGATCAAATGCTTCCAAATCAGTTGCCACATTCAACGCTAGGCCATGATAAGAGCAACTTTTGGAGACTTTAAGACCCAAAGCAGCCACCTTAGCACCAAACCATTCTTCAGCAACACTAGGCTGATTTGCAATATAGATTCCCGGCGCACCTTTGAGTCTTTGTGCCTGCAAACCATAATCCCCCAAAGTATCGATGACTGCTTGCTCAATGCGTGAGACCAGCTCTTTTACAAAAATGCCTAGGCGCTTGAGATCAAGCAAAAGATAAACCACGATTTGGCCAGGGCCATGATACGTAATCTCACCCCCTCGATCGACTTGGATTAGTGGAATTTGCTGACTTGGTGAATGCAGATGGCTAGCATCTCCTGCAAGACCTAAAGTAAATACAGGTTGATGCTGCAATACCCAAACTTCATCAAGAGTATTGGCATCGCGCTGTTTGGTAAAGGTGCGCATTGCCTCATAAGTGGCTACATAATCCGCTAGCCCAAGATGCTTAACTAGGAATGGCATGTGATTTGAATCAAAGAACGATACTCACCAAGGGATGTGTAGAAAGCGTTCTATACAACTCATCTAACTGCTCACGACTGGTAGCGGTTATCGGCAAGGTGATTCCTAAATAATTTCCATCTTTAGAGGGTCGTTGCTCAACCTTACTTTCATCAAATGTCGGGTCAAACTGTTTTGCAATATGAATAATGGCTGGCAAATATTCAGGGCTTGCTTTTCCCATTACCTTAATTGGAAACTGGGAAGGGTACTCAATCAGGGATTTTTCTTCAGTCGTCATTTTGAAAAAGGTCTTTCAAGAGTTGCGGTGGTCTGGCATGCCCAACCAAGCGCCAGTGATGATGTTGCGTATGCAATGCAATCTACGGTGAAAAAAATGATCCGCCCCAGGCACCACTTGAACCGTTAACTCTTGAGGGCGTGCCCAATCGAATACATCTACCAAAGGAATAGTCTCATCTACTTCACCATGAATCACAATGGTATCAGCAGCTACTGTAGCTAAGTCCCACTTCCCTGCTGCGCTCCCGACCATGACTAAACGCTCAGCTGGGCGGCCTAATTCAGCCAATTTTTGGACTAAATGACTTCCCACAAAACTGCCAAAGGAAAAACCAGAAACGACTAAGGGTAGGACATTTACATTTGCAGTCCAAGCTTGATAGGCGGTAACTTCACTTTGACTCCAGCTTGAGGGTGTTCGCATCCAATCGGTAACATGCAATAAATCATCTAATTCACCCACGCCATCATCGTGGACGCCCAGAGTACCACCCACCCCACGAAAGTTTGGGCGCACACTCACATAACCCAACTGATTAAAAGCGCGTGCCATGGTCTGAGCCACCTTGTTATCCATCGTGCCCCCCATTAATGGATGTGGATGGGCAACCAAAGCTAAACCACGCACTATAAATGACGGATCACTTTTCAGCTCATCAGGAAGATCAATCGACATCTCTATCAAACCAACAATGCCATTAATATGAATTACTTTGGTGCGACTATTCATGAAAAACTTTCAACTAAGACTAAGTCAACTGCAAACGCTCAACAGGGAGACCTTTAATTAAGTGGGACTGGATAATTTCTTCTACGTCTTCAGTATCTACCAAGGTATACCAAACGCCATCTGGATAAACCACCATGACTGGTCCATCAGCACAGCGATCTAAGCAACCCGCTTTATTGACGCGTACTTTTCCAGGCCCCGATAGACCGAGTTGTTTAACTCTGCTCTTGGCATATTCAAACAAAGCAAACGCATTATGGCGATCACAACAGTCCTCCCCATTACTGCGTTGGTTGAGGCAAAAAAATAAGTGGTGAGAAAAGCTCATAGGAAAATTATCTTTATCAATCCTTGGGTTTAAATTCTAAGGCACTACGAATCATCCAAATCAAAGCTAATGGCAACCATACCACTGAAACCCACTGCATTAATTCATTAAAGTGCAATAAGCGTCCTTGATGCCAATGTCTCAGGGTAAGAATGAAATACGGATTATCAGGCAAGACATTAATTGCTAACGTTGCGCAGATCAAGCAACATAAAGCTAAGAAAAACTTTGTTCTTTGGCTTAAGCGCAATGCCCATCTCAATAGCAGGCTCGCTAACAGCATTCCCCAAACAGCTCCTGCGGTTAACCACAAGAATCCGAGATCACTTCCAAATTGAAGCGCTGTAAAGACAGTTTTAATAACAACGGTAAAACACAGTAAACCATTCAAAATAGGCCATTGCGGGGCTTTGGTTCGCATACCCAAAGAAAGCAATAATGCAACCCCCAGCCAGCAAAGTACCGTAATGATGGTTTCCTGGGCAACATGATTGATGACGATGGTGCCCCAATCAATCGAAGCAAAAATGGCATGCCCCCAGACCCCAGTGCCAAGCCAAGAGCTTTGCGGATAAATTTGCGACCAAGGAAATAATAAAAATAGTGCACATGCGGCCCAGTTCAAGCCAAACCATTGATCAAAGCGACGACGAATGACGCTTCCCGACAGCCATTGAGGGCCCAAAGGAATCGCTAAGAGCCCACCTAGTAAGCCACCTAGAACATTGGCCCACCAGTCTATTTGACTTGGAATTCTGGTGGGCAGCCATGATTGCAGGGTTTCGACGCTGAATGCCAGAAGGCCACATAAAGAGAGGGCGATTCCCAAAGCTACAAAATTGCGCCATCGAGGATAGGCAGCAAACACAATCAAAAATCCGAAGGGTATATAAGCCAGAATATTGACTAATACATCAAACAACGTGATAAAACGGGGAGTCGGCGCACCTAACCAGGCCCATAGAGAAATTCCATTATGAAAGTCAAAATCAAAGGGATTCAGGCTAACATAGACAATCAGAAGGGCATAACTTAAGCCCATGGCTCTTGCCAATGGCATGGCCTGTAGTGGCCAAACTAATTTACGGGGACGCAGTTCTTCTTGATGCATTCCACAATTTTAGGTCAGACTACCAATCTAAAGGGCAGCTGGTTGATTTATATGCTTTTATTGACTAATAAAGACCCAAATCAAAATGAATATATTCTTCTCACGCTTTAGAGACGTGACCCCCACACTCGCTTTATCCCACTTCAACTACTTTATAGATTGCTTATTTTCTTATTGAGAGTGCCATGTGACCTTTTGCTATGCAAAAGCCCAATATTCATTTCAGCAGTTAAGTTCGATGAATAAAATCTTTCAATCATTTCGACTGAAGTTCTTGCATTTCTTGCAAGCGTTAGTAAATCAATCCCACTGCCATACAAAAGTCTAAAGGTAATTGCTGTATGTCTTAGGCTATACAAAGACCTTTTTTCACCATTGACTCCTATAGCCATATTGCCTGAGTCAAGAATTTTTTTAAAATGGTTTGAGATCAGAGATATAGCCCCTTGTCTGTCTGCAACCTGCGGGAAAAAGACATAATCCTCGTCCCTGCCAAAACCTTGTGATGTTTGATAAGCCAAAATTCTCTTGTAAAGACTTACCGCTGTTCTCATAGATACAATTTGGCCAGCATGTCTCTTGGTTTCTATCATCGAGATTCTCAAATATCGATTGTCCCCATTAATAATTTTGATGTGCTTATTTTTAATGAGCTTAATATCGACTGGCCTTACAAAGGTATTCACCATAAAACCAATCAGCCACTTCATTTCTTGGGGCACAGATTCGGTTTTAATAAATGCCCCGTTGGCTGTATTCCTATGGGTAATTGGCCTTGGTGAGTCACTAATGGCTGCAAGATGACGGGATATTCTCAATAAGCGTTTGTATTCATAGGCCGAAAAACTCCCTCTTGGAACGCTTTTAGATCTTAATTTTGGGAAGACAGGCACATTCTCAATGTCCTCTTCTAGAACGGCTAAAGTGAGCACTCTCTTCAGTAAGCCTAAATACTGATTAATCGTTACAGCCCCTATTTCCTGATCCTGCAAATAGCTGATGAATTCGCTAATTCTTCGATGATTGATATCGCTTGCGAGCTCTCCACTAAAAAATGCAAGGACATGGCCATTTAGTCTGCATCTGAGCATTTCAAAGGTTTGCCCAGTAATTTCCTTGCTATTGAGTCTTTGAGCCTCCTTGATGAGCATTAGCTCAACTAAGACATCAAAAGTGCTTGGTTCTTTGGTGTTCGACCTTGGAAAACAAAGAGGGATTTGCTTGGAAGGTGCTACATCAATATATTCATAATCATGCTTATCCACGCCCAAAAGATTGGAATCGTTGGCTGCAATCAAATAATTTACTTCCAGGGGCATCTGCTTTGCCTAATTTTTAATGAGATTGGCTAATATTTTTAATAATTTATTAAATGTAGTAAAGAAATACCCTCCTGAGAAAAAAGGAAAATATGGCTATTTCGCTGCGGATCATATTGACAGCTGTCTAACTTCTTGTTACCGAGCTATCTTTTAGTGCTAGAAACAATTTTGATGTTTCAAAAAAGATTAACCCGCGGCGTTTCCACCACGGGTTAATTGATTGCTTCCCTAATTTTTAACTAGCTTACGCTAGCCTTAAATTAGAAAGTGTGACGTACGCCAACTGCGAATGAAGATACATTCAAAGCTGGGTTAACAGGCTGAGCAGAGCTCATGTTGTTTGTACCGTAGATACCATAAACGTTAGTACGCTTAGATAAATAGTAGTT
>CAJARE010000250.1 GCA_903944255.1 uncultured beta proteobacterium | reverse complement strand
AGCGAAGCCCCCGTGACTTTTCCAAATAAATTCATCTTATTCTCTGTTTAATGTGGCGAGCAGATTAGCAAAAAACACTACCTAAATGCTCAAAATGCGGTGTCAAGCCAATACTTACTGCCGTAATTATAGGGTTAATTGGGTTCAAGAACAAACCGCATGAACTCAGCCTCATTCAATCTTGGCAATGCTTAAAATGATAGTAAACACTTACACTTAGGCAGAATCTCACCTAGACTTGCGTCCAATTTGATTAACATCAATATAGGCAAGCTTGTCCTGTACCCTAGCGAGCTGCTTTCCAATTGCCCAGGCGTGCCCATAGACCACCTCTAAAGTCAGTTTTTTAGGCAAAAGACCCTTTTCAAGCGTTTTTATCGGAGCGCTTTCAATCAACTTTAGTGCGCCTGCATCTGCTAGTAAAAGGACGTCTGATTCATAGCCCAGATTAAGGAACTCCATATCCATTACAGGATCTGAAAAACGCTCTCCCAATAAAGCATCGCCCATATCGTGCATATCCCATGGACTTAATAGATTTTTCAATTTGAGTATGTCTGCATCAACGCTTCGTAATTCTTTTCCGGTATCGGGTCCTAAATAACTAAAACTAAGCAAGCCGCCTTCTTTTAAGACACGCCAGCACTCCTGAAGAAAATGGCGCGGGTCTGATAAATCCTGCAATAAGAGATCACTAAAAATGAAGTCTACTGAATTATCTGGGAGCGCTAACTTACCAGACTTGAGATAGTCCCCTAAGGAGCAGCTATGTGCTCCATTTAATACACGTCGACGGAATAAAGATGCTTTAAAACTCAAAGAGCTGATGCCGGATAAATCGTCTTCATAAACACTATCAATCCTGGTGCCCGGAAAACGTTTTGTAATGGCAGATAAATACTTTCCAGGAAATGCTGGAACTATTAATGCTGCCTTTACATCTAACTTCACAATATCTAACTTTTGCAGCATGCGATCTGCAATTTCATTCTGTAACCATCTGATTGCTTGGGTCATTTGCTGAGTATACTCAGCGCCCCATGCAATTTCTAAAAAATATCTTTCAATCTTTTTGCTCGCACGCACTTCCGACGGCATGTATTGTGTGTGAGCAATATCAAGGGGCTAGAGTTTGTGACTCTTGTATGAAAATTTGCATGAATGATGCTTTATGTAACTACGAATGCTGCTACCAATGCGGGATTCCATGCACTAGTCCTGAGATGATAGGCCAGCAATGTAAGCTTTGCTTAGAAGATATGCCTTATTTTGATGAAACCTATTGTCTAGGGTTTTATAACGGCAAATTACAAAACGCTCTTCATCAACTGAAGTATCAAAAACGCCTATCCTATGCGCATGGACTCACGAGCATCTGGAATGATGTCATGCCTGAACATTTAAATGAATTACAAGCAGACTATTTATTACCTGTTCCACTGAGTGCCGAGAAACTAGTGCTGCGAGGATTTAATCAGAGCTGGGAGCTGGCAAGACGTATTAAGTGCAAGGACTCTATACACAAAATGCCTTACATCCTGAAACGACGGCACCAACAGAAACGCCAGGCAGGAAGTTCGCTATACATAAGGCAATCTAATATTCGTGGGGCTTTTTACCTTGAAAAGGATGCGCTTACACTTTTAAAAAATAAATCTGTGATTGTTTTTGATGATGTGATGACCAGTGGTGCCACCTTAGATGAAATTGCACGCATTCTGAAGGACAATGGAGTTTCACGTGTAATGAATTGGGTATTACTGCGAACAACCAAAACATCCATCAGATAATCAAAGAGCACAGCATGTTTAACATCGTTTTATTCGAACCTGAGATACCACCTAATACGGGAAATATTATTCGCCTATGTGCCAATACAGGGGCTAAATTACACCTTATTGAACCTTTAGGCTTTCCAATGGAAGATGCTAAATTGCGCAGAGCAGGGTTGGACTATCATGAATTTGCAAAGGTCAAAGTACATTCTTGTTGGGCGGATTTTTTAAAAGACGAAAAGCCAAACCCGCAACATCTTTTTGCTTTAACCACCAAGGGCAGCGGAAAATTTCATGAGGGTCAATATGCACCTAATGATTATTTTATTTTTGGCTCAGAGACTAAAGGTATTACTGATGAAGTCAGAAACTCAATCCCCGTTGCCAATCAAATGCGCTTGGCGATGCAAGATAGCTCTCGCAGTCTTAATTTATCAAATACCGTTGCGATTGTGGTGTACGAGGCCTGGCGTCAAAATGGCCTAACAGGCGGTAAATAAGCCTAGGCTTCTATTTTGGGATCACGGCCCATGAGTTTTCTGACAGCATCTTGTGCTGCCAGCTTGCCAGATAACACTTCGCCCATCATTTCAGTAATAGGCATTTCAACCTTTAAGCGCTTTGCTAATTCGCCAATAGCTGATGCACATAGCACCCCTTCAGCCACATGACCCAGACCGCTTAATATCTCAGGCAATGGCTTACCAGCAGCAAGCTCAAGGCCTACACGTCGATTACGCGACAGATCGCCCGTCGCAGTCAGAATTAAATCGCCCACACCCGTTAAACCCATACAGGTTTCTGATCTACCACCAGCTGCTTTTACTAAGCGCATCATCTCTGCCAAACCGCGCGTCAACACTGCAGCGCGCGCATTCAAACCTAAGTGCAAACCATCACCGATGCCTGCTGCAATAGCCAGCACATTCTTAACGGCGCCGCCAAGTTCAACACCAATTAAATCGTCACTGGAATAGATGCGCATATTGCCATGATGAAAAGCAGTTTGAACAATCGCGCATAAATCATTTGAGGTGCTAGCAATGGTTAGTGCGCAAGGCATTCCAGATGCTACTTCGCGAGCAAAGCTAGGTCCTGATAAAGCACCAAAGGAATGACTTAAGCCGTGGCTATGTAATTTATTTTCACGCTCTACAACTTGGTGGGGCAAAAAAGAAGTTTGAGGCTCCAAACCTTTACACAGCCAAATAATATTGAGAGGATGCTCTGCAACTTTTAAAGCATGTGCAATCGTTTCTGAGAGGCCAGACATTGGTGTTGCCACCACCAATAAATCATTTTTTGATAATCTCTTGATAGCCCTAGAAAAATCGCTCTCTAATTTCAAACTCGGAGGCAATGTTACGCCTGGCAAGTAAGAGGCATTCTCCCTGCTCTGTTGCATCTGCGCCAGCTGAGAAGTATTTCGAGACCATAAGCAGACATCATCCTGTTGCAGATGATGGGCCGCTTGAGCGGCCATCGCTGTCCCCCAAGCCCCAGCACCGAGCAGCGTCACCTTCATGATCTGTGGGCCTGTCCTGAGCTTTAGTTAGTAAGAGTTCCCTTGCTTTCCTCAGCAGCTGCTTGTTGAGCTTGCATCATACGATGCTCATACATGCCATGGAAATTAATCTCGTTCAAATGGATCGGCTGAAAGCCTGCACGACTAATCATGTCGGCAATGTTAGAACGTAGATAAGGGTACAAAATCGTTGGACAAGCAATTCCCAACATCGGATCAATTTGCTCAGCAGGAATGTTACTGAATTCAAAAATACCGGCTTGTTTAGCCTCTATTAAGAATAAAACCTTGGCATCTACTTTTGCAGTGATAGTAGAGCTTAATGCCACTTCAAAAATACCTTCGCTTAATGGCGTCACTGCAATATCAATTTCCACCTGTATTTGAGGCTCGGAAGCAACCATCAGAATCTGTGGTGCATTAGGCTGCTCTAAAGATAAATCTTTCAGATAAATCCTCTGAATCCGAAAACCTGGCTCATTTGAGCCATCGATTCCATCTTGAGGTGCAGAAGATTGTTCAGTCATCGCAAACTTTCTTTTCTTTAAGTATTAAGACATTACATTAGCAAAGGATCTAACTTACCAGCACGATCCAAGGCCACTAAATCATCATATCCACCAACGTGCGTCTCCCCAATATATATTTGCGGAACAGTACGACGTCCAGTGCGAGTCATCATCAATTCACGTTGTGCCGGATCACGATCAATTAAAATTTTTTCTAAATTAGATACACCTTTTTTGAGCAATAGCTTTTCAGCCATCACGCAATATGGGCAAACCTGCGTGCTATACATTGTTACTTGAGGCATTGCTTCTCCTACTTGATCAATGGAAGGGCTGATGCTTTCCATGCCTGAACGCCGCCATCGAGAGCGGCTACCTCTGCAAAACCTAACTTTTGCATTTCGGATGCGGATTTACGAGAAAGGGTTCCCGTTTCACAAACCAATACAACTGGGTTTTTACGGTCTAACTTTAGCTTTTCAACGCTCGCTGAAAATCCAGCAGCATCAATGTGTTTTGCACCAGGCAAATGGCCCGTTTTATAAGCATCTAAAGAACGTAAGTCTAAGACGGCCGCCTTACGTCGATTAATCCAAATAGTGGCTTCGGTAGGCGACAAGCCTTTTCCGCCAATAAGCGTAGATAATGTGGGTAGGAAAAGTGCAGTGCCCGAAACCACTAAAAGGGCAATTAGCGCTAAATTATCAATATGCGTGAGAAAGTTCATCATCAGATTATAGAATGGCTCTATGAAACAACTTGTCCTTATTCGTCATGGTGAATCTGCCTGGAACCTGGAAAACCGCTTCACTGGCTGGGCGGACGTTGACTTAACCCCCAAGGGTAGGGATCAGGCCGTCACTGCCGGAGAAAGCCTCAAAAAAGGGGGTTATGAGTTCGACATAGCCTATACCTCTGTTCTAAAGCGAGCCATTCGCACACTTTGGCACGTTCAAGACGCCATGAATCTGATGTGGATTCCAGTCGTTCATAGCTGGAGACTAAATGAGCGACATTACGGCGCCTTAACAGGGCTCAATAAAGCTGAGACGGCTGCTAAGTATGGAGATCAGCAGGTTCATATCTGGCGACGTTCATATGATGTACGCCCCCCACTTTTAGAGTTGCATGATGAGCGTAACCCCCAAAAAGATCCTCGCTACTCCAAGCTGAGTGCTACGGATATCCCTCTGGGAGAGTGTCTTAAAGACAATGTGGAACGCGTTCTACCATTATGGAATGAATCCATTGCGCCAGCCCTAAAAGCAAATAAACGTGTACTCTTAGTAGCACATGGCAATAGCATTCGTTCCTTAATTAAGTATTTGGATCAAATGTCTAATGAAGCCATTATGGAAGTGAATATACCGAACGGCGTACCACTGGTTTATGAGTTGGATGACAACCTTAAACCCATTCAACATTTTTACTTGGACTAGGGCACAAAGCATCTATGCGTCAATTTCTAAAAAACTTTGCTCTGATTTCAGTCGGCTTAATTGCTGGAGTTGCAGCGACCATTCAATTTTCTGCTAGCGCTCAACAAGGAGGCGTCCTGCCACTAGATGAGCTTCGCACCTTATCCAATGTCTTTGCTCAAATCAAACGTGAGTACGTAGAGCCTATCGAAGATAAACAGTTGCTAACAGATGCAGTTAAAGGCATGGTAAGTAGCCTAGATCCTCACTCTACCTTCTTGGACAAAAAAGATTTTTCGGAAATGCAAGAACAGACTTCCGGGAAATTTGCAGGCCTTGGAATCGAGATTACCTCTGAAGATGGTCTTGTTAAAGTACTGAATCCAATTGAAGATAGCCCAGCTGCGCGTGCTGGCCTACAAGCAGGTGATCTCATCACCCGTCTAGATGACAAACCAGTGCGGGGTATGTCTCTTGATAAAGCAGTGCGTACTATGCGCGGCACACCAGGCACCAAAATTACCTTAACGATATTTCGTAAAAGTGAAGAGCGTAGCTTTCCAGTTACCATCACTCGCGCAGAAATTAAAGTGCAATCGGTCAAAACCAAAATCTTAGATAACGATATCGCCTGGGTTAGGATTACTAGCTTTCAAGAGCGTACCATTCCGGATCTTGCTAAAAAACTGACTGAGATTGCAAGCCAGAATCCCAAGCTAAAAGGCGTCATTCTGGATTTAAGAAATAATGGGGGCGGTCTTCTTCAAGGTGCAGTTGGTGTGGCAGCAGCCTTTCTGCCTCCTGATGTAGTCATTGTCAGCACCAAGGGTCAAGCCCAGGATTCTAAGCAAGTCTTTAATGCCTCACCAGCAATGTATCGCCTTAATGAGCCTGGGGATCCATTGGCTGGGGTGCCAGCCATGTTTAAGAAACTACCAATGGTAGTTTTAGTCAACGCTTACTCAGCCTCAGCCTCAGAAATTGTTGCCGGAGCATTACAAGACTACAAGCGTGCCACGATTATTGGTAAGACAACGTTTGGTAAAGGCTCTGTACAAACGGTTCGCCCATTAACAAATGATTCGGCTCTAAAAATCACCACCGCTTACTACTACACACCAAGCGGGAAATCGATCCAAGCATTTGGCGTCAAACCCGACATACCGGTAGATCAAAATAAAGACGGTGATCCAGACGACGTATTAATTACGCGTGAGATAGACAGCGAAAAACATCTACGAAATAAGCAATCTGCTGAAGACAAGCTCATTAAAGATCGTGAGCAGCGTCGTCTTGAAGAGTTACAGCGCATAGAAGAAAGGAATGCGAAGAAAACTCCTGAGGATAAGGAGAAAGAAAAGAATAAGAAGCCGCCAGAATTAGGTAGTGCAAATGACTTCATGCTTTCTCAGGCAGTTGCCTTTATTAATGGTCAACCGGTCCAACGCTCTTCGTCCAAGCTTGAGTAATTTCGAATAGACCTTGAACCTGCAGATGAATGACCAGCAGTTACTTCGTTACTCGAGACACCTACTGCTTGAAGAGATTGATGTAGCAGGTCAAGAAAAGCTGCTACAGTCACATGCTCTAGTGATAGGAGCAGGTGGGCTGGGCAGCGCAGCAGCCCCATATCTGGCGGCTGCTGGGGTCGGCCATATTACCCTCATAGATCACGACCAAGTGGAACTGACCAATTTACAGCGTCAAATCATGCATGCTGAAAATAATATTGGCAAAAGTAAGGTAGCTTCTGGAAAAGAATTTTTGCACAGACTGAACTCCAGTATTCAAATTGACACTATTGAAGCTAGAGCTACAACACAACTACTTGATGAACTTTTACCCGGCGTTGATATTGTTTTGGATTGCACCGATAATTTTTCTACGCGTCATTTAATTAATGCAAGCTGTGTAAAGCACTTGACCCCACTAGTATCTGGTTCTGCTTTACGTTTCGATGGCCAAATCAGCGTATTTGATCCCCGCACATCAGCTTCACCATGCTACGCCTGCATTTTCTCTCCTGAGGAATCTTTTGAAGAAGTCAGTTGCGCCAGCATGGGCATCTTTTCTCCACTCGTTGGCATTATTGGTGCGATGCAAGCAGCACAAGCTCTGCAAGTCTTAATTGGTTTTGGAGAGCCTCTCGTCGGCCGCATGCTGCTCTGGAACGGACGCAGTACCCAAATTGATGAAATCCGAATTTCCCGCAACCCCGATTGTCCGGTATGCGGTAAAACGCGCTAGCGTTATGAGAATAAACGCTCTAGCGCTTTAGCCTGGTCCTCTGGCTCATACGCTTTCAAAACTCTAGAGATACGCGCCTTTAAGAGACCTACGTTTGCCTTCAATATCTCACGTTTTACCAGCAACAACTGACTGAAGTGCATAGAAAAATCAGTTAAACCCAAAGCCAGCAAGAGCTTCGTCAGCGTGGGATCCCCAGCCATTTCGCCACAAACGGCAATGGGAATATTGGCGCGTTTTGCCTGACTAATAATGCTATCGAGCAAAAGCAGGATGGCAGGATGCAGTGGATCATATAAATGCGCCACCGCATTATCTGCACGATCAATAGCCAAAGTGTACTGAATCAGATCATTAGTACCAATAGACAGAAAATCAAAGCGATTAATAAATAATGGCAGCACTAAAGCAGCTGCAGGAATTTCAATCATGGCACCAACTTGAATATTGGGATTGAAAGCTTGACCACGTTGATGGAGTTGCTGCTTTGCTTTTTCTATTAGACGAAATGTTTCATCAATCTCTTTGGCATGGGCCAACATTGGAATCATGATGCGTGCTTGCCCATAAGCCGATGCTCTTAAGATAGCCCGCAACTGAGTCAAGAAAATTTCTGGTTCAGTTAATGACCAGCGAATCGCTCGCAATCCCAAGGGTGAAGTGCCCGTTTGAGAGCCATCAAAACCAGCGCCCAGGGCTTTATCCGCGCCTACATCAATTGTTCTAATATTGATTGGTAGGCCATGCATTAAATCAACCACTCGACGATATTCTACGTACTGTTGATCCTCATTTGGCAGAGCTTGTTTACGATCCATAAATAAGAACTCAGACCTAAACAGCCCCACCCCAACTGCACCAAGCGCTACTGCCTGATTAGCATCTTCTGGTAATTCAATATTGGCAAATAATTCAATATCAACGCCGTCAGCTGTAGCCGTTCTAGAGTGCTTAAGTTGCTGAAGCTTGCGTGCCTCTTTACTGGCTAGAGTTTGTAGCTTTCGATACTCTGCCAACAACTGCTCATCAGGGGCAATAACTACTACGCCACGCTCACCATCTAATACCAACCAATCCCCATGACGAATCATCTCACTAGCATGGCGCACACCCACCACTGCAGGAATTTCCATGCTGCGAGCCACAATGGCGGTATGGGAAGTCTTGCCTCCCAGATCAGTTACAAAGCCAGTGAAGGCATGCTCCTTGAAGCGCAACATATCGTGTGGCGCAATATCATGCGCCACAATAATTGAATCAACACCTACATCACTAGGCGATAAAAGGGCGGCATTCTCTAAGGTATCTTTCTTTTGAGAATTGAGAGCCTTAATCACCCTTTCTGCTACCTGACGTATATCGTTTGCACGCTCTTTTAAGTAGGGATCTTCAATTTCAGAGAATTGCTCGAGTAGATCATTTAGCTCTGTAGTTAATGCCCATGCTGCATTTAATCTTTGCGTACGGATCAGATGAATTGGCTTCTCAGCCAAAGCTGGATCAGCCAAAATCATGCTGTGCACATCTAAAAAGGCTGCCATCTCTGGAGGCGCATCTTTTGGCAATCCCAATCGCAATTGTTCGAGCTCTTGTCGAACTTGATCAAAAGCATCTAATAATTTTTGTGCCTCGACCGCTTCTTTGCCAGACTCAACTAAATAATGACTTACCTCTAAAGCTGCACGCGAAATCAGTACCGCCTTGCCAATGGCAATGCCTTTTGATACTGGAATTCCATGTAGAGAAAAAGTCATCTTTACTACTCGCCTTCACCAAAGCGGTTATTAATCAATTCCGTCAATGCTGTCATGGCTTCATCTGCTTGATCACCAACCGTCTCAAGCGTTACTTTGCTACCCATTCCAGCAGCGAGCATCATGACACCCATAATGCTCTTAGCATTGATTTGACGCCCGTTCCGTGACAACAATATTTCACATGGATATTGAGCGGCAAGTTGGGAGAGCTTGGCTGAAGCCCGCGCATGTAAGCCTAATTTATTAATAATTTCTATTTCTGTAACGGGCATAAGTATTTATTTCATTCATTTTTTTCGCTTACTTTGCTTCCAAGCCGCAAAATTCCATTCTGGCCACCTTGAAGCGCTTTGGCTGCTAATTGTTCAAGGCCTTCGCCGCGATGCGTAATACAGCGCATCAACATTGGCAGATTAAGGCCTGTTAATACAATGACATTACCCAATTGGGCACTCAGTCCAGGAACATCTAATTTTGATGCTACGTTTGCGGGAGTTGCTCCCATCACATCAGTTAAAACTAATATGCCATTACCACTATTAACCCCTTTAGCTGCCTCAAGAACGCGCTCAAAACTTACTTTGATATCTTCGTAGGGAGGAATATCAACTGCGCGAACACGTTCAGGCAAGACACCAAAAGCATGCTCGGCAAATCCAAGCATTGCACTGGCAACAGGTGTATGGGCAACAATTAAGATACCGGTCATCTTATGACAATGCTTTCTCAAGCTGATTAAGCCAAAACTGGGGAACATCAAATCCGCTTTGATCGGTAATTTCTACAAAACAAGTGGGGCTCGTGACATTGATTTCAGTAAGGTAGGCACCGATCAAGTCTAGTCCCACCAAAAATAATCCACGTGCATTGAGTATCGGAGCAAGATCTTGCGCAATCTTATTCTCCGCATCACTTAAGGGCATCGCAACACCTTTACCACCTGCCGCTAAATTTCCTCTGATCTCCGTGCCCTGAGGAATCCGGGCTAAAGCAAAAGGTACCACTTCGCCACCAATTAACAATACGCGCTTATCACCTTGAGCAATCTCTGGTAAAAATTTTTGTGCCATCAGGGTTCTAGAGCCATTCTGCCCTAAGGTTTCAACAATACTAGCCAAATTAAGCCCATCAGAGCCCACCCTAAAAACACCCATACCGCCCATACCATCCAAGGGTTTAATCACAATATCTCGATGCTGCTGATGAAAATCTTCTACAGCACTTAATTCTCGTGTAATCAAAGTAGGAGGAATTAACTTTGAAAATTCAGTAATAGAAATTTTTTCAGAGTGCTCGCGAACTGCTGATGGATTGTTAAATACTTTTGCTCCCTGACGCTCTGCTGCAGATAAAAGCCAAGTGCAATTGAGATACTCAATATCAAATGGTGGGTCAGTACGCATCATGACTGCAGCAAAAGTATTTAAAGCACGACTTTCGAGATTCCCCAACTCAAACCAAGACGTTGAACTAGGCTTAATCACTAGTGTCTGGCAATCTGCAATCACCAGACTATCTTTCCATAAAAGATTACGACTCTCACAAAACCATAATCGATGACCAGCGCCCTGAGCTACCCGCATCATCGCAAGTGTTGAGTCCTTATGAATCTTAAATGACTCCAGAGGATCAGCAATGAATAAAAAATCCATAAAGGCCTATTGAAAGATTTGCTTTACATTAAGCAGGTTCAGCATCAGGATCCGTGCGCTCAAGCTCTAGAGATGCAGCCAATAATGCTAGACGGGCAACAACGCCATATAAATAAAAACGGTTTGGCGCTGCACTGCCCGGTTTGGCGCTTAAATCAGGCATAGAGTTCTGCTCAAAAGCCAAGGGTACAAAATGCATACCCGGAGCATTTAGATTTTCATTGGGGCCGCGATCAGTATGCACTCGATAAAAGCCACCAATGACATAACGATCAATCATGTATACAACTGGCTCAGCAACCGCCTCATTTACCTTTTCAAAGGTATAGACCCCTTCTTGAATCAGAACATCGCTTACTTCTAGACCCTCCTTCACCACGCTCATCTTGTTGCGGTCTTTACGATTCAAGTCTTTTAGTTGCGAAGGATCATTAACCACCATGATGCCCATGCCATAGGTTCCAGCATCGGCCTTGACTACAACATAAGGCTTATCCTTAATTCCATACTCACGATATTTCTTAGCGGTCTTCTTTAAGATTTGCTCGACTGCAGCCTGAAGCTCATCCTCGCCCTTACGCTCATGGAAATTTACATTTGTGCAATGGGTGAAGTAAGGATTAATCATCCACGGATCAATATCGACTACCTTGGCAAACTTCTTAGCGACTTCTTCATAAGCAGCAAAGTGATTAGACTTACGGCGCATATGCCAGCCAGCGTGCAATCCTGGTAATAAATATTGCTCATGAATATTTTCCAAAATAGGAGGAATGCCGGCAGATAAATCGTTATTCAACAAAATAGAGCAAGGATCAAAATCTTTTAATCCTAAACGCTGCTTTTTCAAGCCGAGACGAGATAAAGGCTCTAGCAATAATCGATTGCCTTCAGGCAATTCAATCCAAGTAGGCTTTTTGATTTCCTCAGAAAAAGTACCAAGGCGAACATTCAAGCCAGCTTGACGCAAGATTGAAGCCAAGCGCGCAATATTTTGTAAATAAAAAGTATTGCGAGTATGGCGCTCAGGTATCAGTAATAAATTTTTTGCTTCGGGACAAATCTTCTCAATTGCAGCCATTGCTGCTTGCACAGCCAAAGGGAGCATTTGGGGAGAAAGATTATTAAAGCCCCCAGGGAATAAATTGGTATCTACAGGGGCTAGCTTAAACCCAGAATTTCGGAGGTCTACCGAGCAATAAAAGGGCGGGGTATGCTCTTGCCATTCCAGCCGAAACCAGCGTTCGATTGTGGGAGTTGCTTCTAGTACCTTGGACTCTAATTCGAGCAAGGGGCCACTAAGGGCGGTGATGAGATGTGGGACCATTTCACCATTGTAAGATTATTAAAAGAAAGACGCGGGATCCAGGGATCCCGCGCTAGAAACCAGGCAGCGCATCAAGGCCGCCCAGTGAGGGGTAAATTGACTAATTAAGACTCGTAAGCAGATTCGCCGTGTGAGCTGATATCCAAGCCTTCGCGCTCTTCATCTTCCTTAACACGCAAACCAATCACCATATCGATCAATTTGAAGGCAATGAAAGAAACAACGCCAGACCAGATCAAGGTTGTGATAACGCCTTGAGCCTGGATCCACAATTGGCCGCCAATAGAGTATTCAGGATTAGCTGCATTGGCTACATAATCCCAGATGCCTGTGCCGCCCAAAGCTGGATCAGCAAATACACCTGTTAATAAGGCACCCAAAATACCGCCTACGCCATGCACACCAAAAACATCCAAGCTGTCGTCTGAGCCCAAAATTCTCTTAAGACCAGAAACACCCCATAGGCAAATGACACCGGCAGCAACACCAATCACAAGCGCGCCCATTGGTCCGACAAAACCAGCAGCAGGAGTAATTGCAACCAAGCCTGCTACGCAACCTGAAGCTGCACCCAACATAGATGGCTTGCCCTTCAATACCCACTCTGCAAATGACCAACCCAAAACAGCAGCTGAAGTTGCGAGAAGAGTGTTGACGAATGCTAAGGCAGCACTACCGTTTGCTTCAAGAGCAGAACCCGCATTGAAGCCAAACCAACCAAACCACAATAGAGATGCGCCAATCATGACCAATACCAGATTGTGTGGCTTCATCGCTTCTTTGCCGTATCCAAGACGCTTACCAACAACATAAGAGCCAACTAATCCAGCAATCGCAGCGTTGATGTGAACAACGGTACCACCAGCAAAGTCAAGAACACCCTTCTGCCATAACCAACCTGCACGCGCAGTAATTGCGTCGAGTGATGCAGCATCTTTAATGTCATCAGGACCAGGCCAGAACCAAACCATGTGAGCAATTGGCAAGTAGCTAAATGTGAACCACAAAATAATGAATAACAAAATTGCAGAAAATTTAGCGCGCTCAGCAAATGAGCCAATGATCAAACAGCAAGTAATCGTAGCAAATGCTGCCTGGAATGCCATGAAGACATATTCAGGAACCACAACACCTTTACTAAAGGTTGCCGCCACTGAATCTGGCGTGATGCCTGCCAAGAATAATCGATCAAGACCACCAATAAATGCTCCACCTTCAGTGAATGCAAAGCTGTATCCGTAGATTGACCAGAGTACGGTAATTAAAGAGAAAACGACCATACATTGCACCAATACCGATAAGATATTTTTGCTACGCGTTAAGCCGCCGTAGAACAAAGCCAACCCAGGCAATGTCATCAAAATTACCATAGCAGTACAAACCAATAGCCATGCTGTATCAGCCTTGTTAGGAACTGCGGCAGGTGCTGCAGGTGCAGCTGCAGCAGCCGTAGCTGCTGCTGGGGCAGTAGCGGCTGGCTTTGCTTCTTCCGCCGCAAAAGCTGGTGAAGTGACCATCACGCTAGTTGAGCCAATAGCCAAGGCCATCGCTCCACCAGCAAGGAGTTGTTTCATCCAAGTTAACATTTTGAACCTCTCTTTAAAGTGCTGACGCACCGGTTTCACCGGTACGAATACGAATGACGTGCTCAATTGATGAGACAAAAATCTT
>CAJARE010000249.1 GCA_903944255.1 uncultured beta proteobacterium | reverse complement strand
TTTGAGCGTTATGCATTTAAATCATGGCTACGAGATGTCGAAAAACGCTTAGAGAGTACAGAAAATAAGGCTGTAGAGCCAGAGGGCAAGTTTGATCTAGCAGGCTCTCCGATCACCAGTAGCGGTCCTGCGGAAGGAGATGCTGCAGATCAGAAAGTGCGCATGATTGCATCGGCGCCTACTAAAGTCTTATCTCAAGACACCAGCGATTTACAAGATGCTATTGAACGTCAATACGAGTGTGTGGTGGATGAGGTGGGTTTAGAGAAATGGTTACAAAAGATTGAATCTGCAGCACTAACTGCTGTCGATACTGAGACCACGAGTCTAGATGCTTTGGCTGCCGAGTTGGTAGGGATTTCTTTATCAGTTCAGTCTGGCCAAGCTTGTTATATTCCAGTAGCGCATCGTAATGGCGAGTCACAATTGAATCGAGACTATGTACTGTCTCGTATGAAGCCATGGTTAGAGAGTGCTAGTCATTTGAAAGTGGGTCAACACTTAAAGTACGACATACACATTTTTGCAAACTATGGCATCACAGTTCAGGGTGTCGCATTTGATACTTTGCTTGAATCTTATGTGCTCGAGTCGCATATGCCACACAATATGGATAGCTTGGCTGAGCGCCACCTTGGCTTAAAAACGATTCGCTATGAAGAGGTTTGCGGTAAAGGTGTTCATCAAATTGGCTTTGATCAGGTAGACCTTCAGGTGGCAACAAACTATGCCGCTGAGGACGCAGACATTACTCTGCGTTTACATAATGAGTTGTGGCCGCAAATACAAGAAAATCCTGGCTTGCTCTATGTATATGAGCAGATTGAAATGCCTGCCATGCGGGTATTGGGCATCATGGAGCGTAATGGTATTCGGATTGACTCTGCCTTATTGGCTAAGCAAGGCCAGCAAGTGGGTAAGCGCTTATTAGAGTTGGAGCTTGAAATTCATCAACTGGCTGGTCAGCCTTTCAATATTCAGTCACCGAAACAAATTGCTGAAATTTTATTTGGCCAGTTGGAATTGCCGGTCATTAAAAAGACACCATCGGGCGCACCCTCGACTGATGAGGAAGTCTTACAAAAGTTGGCAGAAGACTATCCCTTGCCAGCGCGGATCTTAGATTACCGTAGCTTGGCAAAGCTGATGTCGACCTATATTGAAAAACTACCTCGGATGGCTGATCCAAAGACGGGGCGCGTTCATACGAATTTTTCTCAAGCAACCGCAGTCACAGGGCGCTTAGCTTCTAGTGATCCTAATTTACAAAATATTCCAGTGCGCACTGAAGAGGGTCGCCGAATTCGTGAGGCATTTATTCCAGCAGACGGTTGCAAGCTTCTTTCTGCCGACTATTCACAAATTGAGTTGCGTATCATGGCGCATATTGCGGAAGATGAAAACTTGCTAGAAGCCTTTAGGACCGGTAAGGATGTCCATCAAGCTACTGCCGCTGAAATTTTTGGTATTCCCTTAGATGATGTGAACTCTGAGCAAAGACGCTATGCCAAGGTGATTAACTTCGGATTGATCTATGGGATGAGTGCTTTTGGCCTAGCAGGCAACTTAGGGATTGAGCGCTCTGCTGCACAAAACTATATTGCCAAGTACTTCGATCGCTATCCAGGTGTCGCGCAGTATATGGAAAAGACTCGTTTAGAGGCGCGAGAAAACGGCTATGTTGAAACGGTGTTCGGTAGGCGTCTTTGGCTGCCGGAGATTAAGGGTTCTAACGGCCCACGTCGCCAAGGTGCAGAGCGAGCTGCTATTAATGCCCCTATGCAAGGGACGGCAGCTGATTTAATCAAATTGGCGATGATTGCTGCTCAGAATTGGCTTGAACAGGAGCAATTAAAGACCAAAATGTTGTTACAAGTTCATGATGAATTGGTGTTTGATGTGCCATTCGATGAACTTGAGATTTTACAAGCGAAGTTGCCGGATTTAATGTGCAATGTAGCTGTACTGAAGGTGCCTTTGGTGGTTAGTATTGGCATTGGCGATAATTGGGAAGAAGCTCATTAAGAGGGAGACAAAATGAAGAACCAAAGAAGAACGTTTATGAAAGCATCCGCTATTGGCGCAACCGGAATCGGAATCGGATTTGTAGCTGCTTCAGAGCCTGTGATGGCAGCAGCAATTGAAACTGATTTCAAGGGCATTAAAGCAGGCGAGCAAATGATCCCAGTGGGCAGTTTTCAGATGCCTGCTTATGTTTCTCGTCCTGAGAGTGTTAAAGGGCCATTGCCTATAGTCATTGTGGTTAGTGAAATTTTTGGCGTTCATGAACACATTGCTGATATCACAAGACGTTTTGCTAAGCTTGGCTATCTTGCGATTGCGCCCGAGAAATTTGTTCGCGCTGGCGATCCTAATTCTTTTGGAACAGTGGCAGAGATTCAGAAGAATATTGTGGCTAAAACACCGGACGCACAAGTGCTGATTGATTTGCAGGCTACTTTGGTATGGGCTGGTAAAAATGGTGGTGACCTGAAAAGGGTTGGTGTCACTGGCTTCTGTTGGGGTGGCCGCATTACTTGGCTGGCTGCTACCTTGCCACAAGTGCGCTCAGGTGTTGCTTGGTATGGCCGTTTAATCGGTGATAAAACAGAAGGCAACCCACGTCATCCAGTAGATATTGCTGCCGATCTAAAGGCGCCAGTACTGGGCTTATATGGCGGCGCTGATACGGGGATCTCTTTAGAGAGCGTGGAGCAAATGCGTTCTGCTTTGGCGCAAGCGGCACCTAAAAATCCTGCTGCTAAAGCATCAATGATTGAGGTGTATCCAGATGCTCCCCATGCCTTTCATGCTGACTATCGCGCCACTTATCGTGAAGGTCCTGCAAAAGACGGTTGGGAAAAGTGTATTGCTTGGTTTAAGAAAACAGGAGTGGCATAAGCCCCATGTCAGTTTTACAAACCATTATCTTGGTCACGGCGCTAGCTGGTGCAGCTAGCGTTTTAGTAGCGGCGAGTTTCTCAGTCGCCTTGCTTTCCAAGATGGTAAACAATATGGTGAGTTTGTCGGTCGGAGTTCTATTAGCTACCGCCTTACTCCATTCATTGCCTGAGGCATTTAGCATGGAGGACACCAGTCCTCAACTCTTGTTTACTACTTTGCTGGCAGGCTTACTAGGATTTTTCTTGCTTGAGAAAATTGCCCTTCTTCGCCATGACCACCATCATGAAGGGGATGGGCATCACCATCATCACGGCCATGACGCAGAAAATGCTGGGCGTAGTGGGTGGATGATTTTAGTAGGGGATGGCATTCATAATTTTGTCGATGGGATTTTGATTGCCGCTGCATTTATGGCCGACTATCAAGTAGGTGTCTTTACTGCAATTGCCATCATTGCGCATGAGATCCCACAAGAGATCGGCGACTTTATCGTATTACTCAATGCAGGTTTTTCTAGAGCGCGAGCCCTGTTGTATAACTTGATTTGTGGTTTATCTGCTGTAGCTGGTGGCGTGTTGGCTTACTTCTTTTTAGAGAAAGCGCATGCAGCAATGCCTTATTTGCTCGTGATTGCGGCAAGTAGTTTCATTTACATTGCAGTGAGTGATTTAATTCCACAGATGCATAGACGCCCACATTGGGCAGAGTCCTTGCGTCAAACAGTGTTGATCGCGTGCGGCGTTGGATTGGTCATTCTGCTGTCTTTATTGCACTGAGTTCCTGCAGCGACTACTTAGAGCTCTATGGGCCGATTCGGATTGGCACACCATTCACTCCAGCTTCCCGCATATAGACGAGAACCCTTTAGGCCAGCAACTTCCATCGCTAGAAGGTTATGACAGGCTGTGACACCAGAGCCACATGAATGAATGACTTCAGAGGCCTTAGAAGACCCTAGCAACTCTAAAAAATCTTTATACAGATTCTCTGGGGATTTAAATGCCGTTGCAGATAAGTTGCCTTTGAAAAAATGATTGATTGCACCAGGGATATGGCCCCCTACAGGATCTAGCGTTTCATTCTGACCATGGTAGCGATCGCTCGATCTCGCATCGATGACCATATTTTTCTTTGATTGCAAATTGCCCACCATTTCATCCACTAGAACCAAACCAAAATACGGCATTGGCGCAATTGCCTGATTTGCTGGAGTGGGTTTTCGGGGAACCGTACCCATCGGACCATTCCAAGCATCCAAACCGCCATCAAGAACGCGAACATTAGCGTGACCGGTAGCTTTGAGCATCCACCATAAACGGCTGGCATAGACTGAGCCCTGTTTGTCATACGCAACTACTAGGGTATT
>CAJARE010000248.1 GCA_903944255.1 uncultured beta proteobacterium | reverse complement strand
TTACTTAAAGTAACGCTCAAGGCGTTCAAATCTCGCCCGACCCACCGGTAAATAGAAACTTCAGCTACGAAGTCATTTTTCTTTTATGATGGGCTAGCACTCTTGGTTAGGGACTACTAAGCAAATTACGTTGTTAGCCCCCTTAAACATCCCGAGAATATTACTTGGTTAAGGCTATCAGTCAGATGGGAATACTTTCGCTTGGCTTTCCAAAATACCAACCCTGGAAATAGCCACAACCTTTTTGGTACAGGATCTCATATTGCTCTCGTGTTTCGACACCTTCTGCAATCACCTTCATATGAAGTCCTCTAGCAAGATCCAAGACTGCATCTACGATCACCTCGCTGGCTTTTAACACACCTAGACCTGAAATAAACTTCTTATCAATCTTCAGATATTGGAATGGAAGATCCGCAAGATACTTAAGAGAGGCATAGCCTGTTCCAAAATCATCCAAAGCAAATTGAATGCCATATTTTTGGAGGTGAAGCATGACCTCTCTTGCTAAATCAACGTCAGATAAAAAGACGTTCTCCGTTAACTCAAGATTCAGACGATTCATCGGCACATGATGCGTTTCACACATTTTAATCAACTGATCAGCAAATCCAGGATTTAGTAATTGATGTGCACTGACATTCACCATGATTGAATGGTCACCGGATTTGACCCATATCTCACGATGACTTAAGATGTATTTAAAAATGGCGTTACCAATTTGGACAATTTGCCCGCCTTCCTTAGCAAAGGGTATAAAGTCATCCGGCATGACTATGCCTCGCTCTGGATGATTCCATCTAGCCAAAGCCTCATATGCTAGGCACTCACCTTCTCGGCCGACAATAGGTTGATAGACTGCAAAAAACTGCTCTGTATTAGATGCCTCGCTTAGCTCATCAGTCAAACTGATGGTTCGGTCAAAATCTGCTTGCATGTGCTCATCAAAGAAACGGTAACTTACCCCACGATCTTTCTTAGCAGAGTACATTGCCAGATCTGCAAACTTCAAGATGTCATCAAATTGAGCGACTTCCTCGCCAAAAATCACTACGCCACTACTGACTTTAATATTGACATGAATACCCCTCCCTAAATGTATGGGCTCAAGTAAATTAGTTTCTATCCGCTCAATAATTTGTTCGAGTATATTAGTAGCATCCGATTTAGTTAAGCTCACCTGCTCTAGCAGGATTAAAAACTCGTCGCCTCCAATTCTGGCAATAATATCCTTTGGCCTGATAGCGTGTTGGATTCGCTTACCAAACTCAGTTAACAATACATCTCCGATGTGATGACCGTAGCGATCATTGACATTCTTAAAATCATCCAAATCAAGATAAATCAAGCCTGAATATGTCTTATTTCGAATCGATTCATTGATTGCTCGATAGATACGATCTTTGATGTAATTTCGATTGGGTAACTTAGTCAGTTGATCAAAAAAGGCTAGTTCATTAATTTGATCCTGATCTTTCTTGCGATTACTAATATCGGTAATTGCACCAATCATTCTTAATGGTTCACCATTCTCTTTTCTTTCAACTACTTGC